>JAZDEB010000046.1:0-2308 GCA_043809165.1 Candidatus Liptonbacteria bacterium | reverse complement strand
TTTTCGGAAAAAAATTCCGAATTCTGCGCGCGCGAAAAATTGAAATTTGGCAGGAATTCCCACGGTTTTTTGAATTCAAACGAAAGCACTTTCCTGCCAATCCGGAAGTTCGAACCGATCTTTTTCAATATTTCCCGGTTTTCATCAGGTTTTCCGCTCTCCGCAATTTCTCCGACGTGCGCCGCCTCCCTGTAGAAGTTAATCTCCGGTTCGAACCGATTTACCCTCTGCCGTGCAAAAGCTGCAACTTTATCTTGTAAATCCATTTTCTCATTTAAAAATGAACGCTTCTTTTGGGCGTATTCATCCTGCCCCGGCATTCACTATGGGAATGCATCGGCTCTCCCGAGTCCATGTCAGTTCCTTGTGGTATCATGCAACGGCCTTTGACCCCGTCGGGCTCCCAAATCCTTGCAGTTGTTGCCGGATTTTGAGAGTGCTGTTTTCCTCATATGGGTACCGAGTCAACCACCGACACTAAATGATTTCGGGGCTCAATACCTTCACTTGCGTTGTAGCCTGATACCTCTTGCCTCCCAGCTTCGCGCGGTTTGTTACCGCCCCGCGCGTGGGATTTAATGTTGGGCCGGTTGCTAACCTTTACCCAAGCCGGACTTCCTGCCCGCCGAACTTAGACCGACAGGGCACCGGCAAGACCTGACACGTTTACTCGGCGCACACCCGGAAAAGCTGCTTTGCAACCTGGCGGACAGTAAGATATTTTGATATAGCATCCATTGACCGAACTCCTAGCTAAAGTTAAATACCCGTTAATCCTTATTAATCCATATTCTAATACTTGGAGGTATGCAGGTCAATGAATATTCTTCCAGAATTTACTTGTAAAAGTATACATGATGAACCCGACAACGTCATGTCGGGATGAAAAAACTATTTTTGCCGTTTTTTCGGTAAAACCGGGTGGGTAAAAACGCCGTATCATGAGTGGGCAGGGACAGCATAAGACAGCGGCCACTGCCGGTAGTGCCCGGCTTGTCCGGGCTCTACCGGCAGCGGCTTCCTTGCTGTTGTCGTTTCTGCCTCTTGCCGGTGGCGACATATGATTAACAGAAAAGACCGCCGCGGCGGCCGCGAAGCGGACGCCAGGGCGGTGTTTTGCCAGGTCGTGGCCACCGGCTTAAATGCCGTTGAATAGGAACAAGGCCGCGCCGGGGCAAATTTTGGTCTTACTTACCAAAATTTGCGGGCGGCGCGGGCAAAACTGTTATAATAAATTCAGTTCTTTGCAGTGCGCGCGGGAAATAATTTTCTGCGGTGTACGGCGAAGCCGAAACCCGGCCCCCCCAAGCTTGGCAGGGGACGGGGGTGATGCTTATGCTAAACAATAAGCTTCCCCATACCTTGGGAGCAGAACGACGGCGCGCGGCGTGCCGGAAGCCTGCGAACCCGCTAACCTGCGGCACGCATGGGCGGCCGCGCGGCGTGGCCGACCGTGCGGCTAACGTGCGGCAAGGAGCGGTGCGGGGCCGCGCCGCGTGGCCACGCCCGCGACGGCTTCAAGCGGTTTATCGCCCTGGAGTGCGGGAAAACGACCGGAAAGCGGTATTTATAAAGTTTCCGCAGGATGTTCGGCAAAGTAGCGTCGAACTTTATATCTTAACTTCCGTACAATTTCTCTTTTTTGTATTTAAGCGTTTAAGCAACGTTCCGCTCGGCCTGTGGCGCACTCCTCCGTCCGTTATCCGCTTTTTTTCTTTTTATAATCCAGCATCTTTTTAACTTCACGGTCAAAATCGGATTCAAGCATACGGGCCTGTTTGATCCGGTATTTTTCATATTCGCTTTCGGCTAATGCCGTTGCCACTTCATGGCTGATCCTGCCGCTATCCTGCAAAACTTTTCTTTCGTTAAATTGCAAAAAGGCGTCCAATTTCTCCACCCAGTGTTTCATATACATCATAACGCCCTTTTGCGCCTGCATTTCGGCATAGTCAAGATACATCGTTACAATCCTGTTCAGCCCGTCAAGTTCTTTTTCGTCCAGATAATTCTTGGCAATACCGACGTCGGTTTTCCGGATGGCGCCTTTGGGTGAATTTTTCCAATTCGTGAGCCCCATATTCAATTTTCCGCTGTTCACTCTGTTATGAATAATTTCCGCCGCGGTTTGGCCGGTTATCGCCCAATGAAGTTTGTTTTGAACGGCGGCAAAAAATTGCCTGGTAATTTCCTCGTTCGGATCATAGTCAGCGCTGCATTGAGCGTATATGTCCGTGATTTTCTGGTAGAATCTGCGCTCGCTGCTGCGGATATCGCGGATACGCGCCAGTTGCTCTTCAAAATAATC
>JAZDEB010000045.1:0-3225 GCA_043809165.1 Candidatus Liptonbacteria bacterium | reverse complement strand
AGAAGACGTTCAGAAGCTTATTCTGGACATTGTGGAGGTAAAGCGCAATCATCGAATTCCGGGTACGGAACGGAGAGAAAACGTGGTTGAGCACAGTTTTTCTGTTGCTATGTTGTGCTGGAAAATATTCGACGTTGTTAAGCCACCGCTTGATCTAGCTACCATACTGAAATACGCCCTTATTCACGATTTTTCAGAAAGAGGGCAGGGTTACGATGTAAATTCATATGCCAGCGAAACCGATAGAAATTCCAAGAAAAATCGTGAAACTGAAGAGTTGAAAAAGATTAATAACGAATTCCGGGGCTTCGAAGATTTTACGCGAACTTTAATTGGATATGAATCGCACAGCGATCAAGAGGCGCTCTTCGTGTGGAGTGTAGATAAAATGCAACATATAATTTTGGGAAAAATCGATAACTGGCGTCCATATGCAATATGTGGAATAAAGTATAACCAATTTTGTGAAAAGAACGAGGAATACATAGAGCGCTGTTCGCCGCATGTTAAAGATATTTTCAGACGAGCATTTGAACGTGTGCGCAAGACATACTACGACCAGCCAACTGGCAATTTGTGATAGGGAAATAGAGCAAGAGATATAGTACAATATAAAGGTTCTTATGAAATCCTTTCGCGCCTGGAAATCGGAATTTTTGAATGTGCTCCGCGTGGGCTGGTTTTTGGCACTGCGCCAGATAAGACGCTCGTCGCGCTGGACCACTGCGCTAATCATTTTCATAATGGTGCTCACGTTCTTAAACCTGGTGGTGGTCTCCGGTTTACTGATCGGCTTGATTGTCGGTTCATACGGCCAATACCACGACAGCTACTCCGGCGATTTGCTGGTCACCGCCGCTGCCGGCCGCGATTATATCGAAAATTCTCCAGCACTGGTTGCATTCCTTAAAAATAATCCGCACGTCAAGGCAGTATCGGCCAGGTATGGCGTAATGGGATCGGTTTTGGGCACTTTGAATGATAATCCGGGCAAAAACGAACGGCCGAACCAGATCGCCGTGAACGTGAGGGGCATAGATATTGCCGACGAAGAACGGGTTACTCATCTCTCACGTTCCGTAAAGTACGGCAGTATGCTCGACGAAAACCAGGAAGGGTACATCCTGCTTGGCGCCACCATGATCAAAAAATATTCGGCGTACGCGGACATGAACATTCCCGGATACGATTTTCTGAAAGACGTTGACGTGGGGAGCCGCGTGCGGGTAACGCTCACATCGAACGACGGCGTGCCGGTGGTCAAGGATTTTACGGTTAAGGGAGTCGTGAAGAGCAAGGTTGACGAAGTATCCATGAGCGCCTTTGTGATCAACAAGGAATTGAAGCGCATGATTCCCATCAACAAGGATCAGTATCAGGGCATCGCCGTGGTGACCGATCCTGGGTACGCGCCGGCCCTCGCTCTGCAGGCCAAGGCGTTCATGGGCGATTATTCTGTGCGCATACAAACCTCCGAAGAAGCCATCCCATCTTTCCTGCGTGACATCGAAACAACAATGCAAATACTCGGCAACGCACTGTCTTCATTCGCACTTGTCGTTGCTTCGATTACTGTATTTATAGTGGTTTTCATAAACGCGTTAACCAAGAGGAAATTCATCGGCATAATGAAGGGTATCGGCATAAATCCGCTGTCAATTGAAATTTCGTACATGTTCCAGGCGCTGTTCTACGGTATTGTTGGTTCAATAATAGGATTAGTGATGACGTTCGGTGTCTTAAAGCCGTATTTTGATAATAATCCAATAGATTTCCCGTTTTCGGATGGAATCTTGGTGGTTACGCCATTGGGCGCGGGGATCCGCGTGGCTATTCTTCTTGGTGTAACAATTTTCGCCGGTTTTATACCCGCACAATTGATCGTGCGCAAAAATACGCTTGATTCGATACTCGGCAGATAGCCACCGCACGAAGCAATCAACTGATCATCAAAACAGGATAAATAAATGATAAAAGCGGAAAAACTTTTGAAAGTATACGGCACGGAAGACCTGAAACTCACGGTTTTAAAAAATCTTGATTTGGAAATAAAGAAGGGGGAGTTCGTGGCCATAATCGGGCCGTCCGGCGCTGGAAAATCAACCTTAATGTACCAACTGTCGCTTTTAGATGAACCGACTGGCGGCGAAGTGTATCTGGATAATATTAAAACGTCCGGCCTTAACCAGATCCAGAAAACTAAAATGCGCCTAGAAATGCTCGGCTATGTTTTCCAGGATTATGCTTTGCTGCCGGAATTAACATCCGTTGAAAACATAATGTTGCCAATGCTTATGCAGGGAATACACCAACGCGTTGCAAGAGACAGGGCGGAAGAAGCGCTGGCGCGAATAGACATGGATGATAAGGTAGACGGTTTGCCTAGCCAGCTTTCCGGCGGACAGCAGCAGCGCGTTTCGATCGCGCGAGCAATCGCGCATCATCCAAAAATTCTTTTTGCCGACGAACCGACTGCGAACCTGGACACTATGAATGGCAAGCTGGTAATGGATGCCTTTTCGGCACTGCATGACGAAGGGCAGACAATAGTAATGGTTACGCACGAAGCGGAATATGCCAAGCAGGCGCACCGTGTAATAGCGCTGCGCGACGGCGAAATAGTTGCGGATGAGTTTACCGATCACGGCAGCCGCTCAGAATCTGTATGCCACAGAAAAGCGCACGCCGCCCACTAAGGGACAGAATAGAGTTCGATATGGTACAATTTTGGTATGGATGCACAACCAGAAAGTCAACTAATCATTCGGAAAGCTGAGCCGCGGGAAGTGTTTTTGCACTTGCTTAGTATGGTTACCTTATACGCAAGCGCGATTTCGTTTCTTACGCTCTCGTTCCAGATCATAAATTACTTTATACCCGACCAGCTCGTAAACTATTCAGGGTATACGCAAGGCGTTCTTGATGCTATCCGCTGGTCAATTTCGGTGTTAATAGTCATGTTTCCGGCGTATCTTGTTACGTTAAGATTCGTGAATAAGGGGTATGCGGAAGACCCGTCGAGGCGCGCTTTGCGCATCCGCAAGTGGTTAACCTACTTTACGTTATTCGTAGCCGCCTTGATTATTCTCGGTGACATTGTCGTGTTACTAAATATCCTTATGCAGGGCGAACTTACCGTAAGAGTACTCTTAAAAATTCTCGCAGTGTTTTTCGTAGCCGGTAGCATGCTTTATTACTACCTCTCGGACATCAGAAAGCAAAACA
>JAZDEB010000044.1:0-5713 GCA_043809165.1 Candidatus Liptonbacteria bacterium | reverse complement strand
AGCCGCCGCCCAACCAAGATGGGTTTCCAAGATTTGTCCGAGGTTCATACGAGAAGGCACGCCGAGCGGATTCAATATAATGTCTACCGGCGTACCGTCTGCCAGGTGTGGCATGTCTTCTACCGGACGCACCTGCGAAATAACGCCTTTGTTGCCGTGGCGTCCGGCCAGCTTGTCCCCTGTCTGCACCTTCCTAAGGTCGGCTACTTCAACTTGTATGCGTTTAATGATTCCGGCTTCAAGTTTGTCGCCCTGGTCGCGCGAGAACACTTTTACGCCAACAATGCGTCCGCGTTTGCCGTGCGGCAAGGTGAGCGAAGTATCTTTAACATCGCGCGCTTTTTCGCCAAAGATGGCGCGGAGCAAACGCTCTTCAGGGGTGAGTTCGGATTCGCCTTTCGGTGAAATTTTACCAACAAGGATGTCGCCTGAATGCACTTCTGCGCCAATGCGGATGATTCCCTCTTCATTCAAATTGCGTAATTTTTCTTCAGAAACATTCGGGATGTCCGGAGTGGTTACTTCAGGACCCAGCTTGGTGTCGCGAACGTCGCAATAAAATTCTTCAACATGGATGGAAGTGAACAAGTCGTCGCGCACAACGCGATCGGAAAGGATAATAGCATCTTCGAAGTTCGCGCCTTCCCACGACATAAAGGCCACAAGCAGGTTCTGTCCCAATGCCAATACGCCATTTTCTATAGAAGGGCCGTCTGCGAGAACTTCTCCCTTTTTAACTTTTGAGCCCACATCAACCAACGGCCGCTGTGAAATACAAGTGAACTGGTTGGAACGCTTGAATTTCTCCAGGGTGTATTCCTTTATTTCTTTTGCGTATTTAACAGTAATGTGCCGCGCATCTACTTCCAGTACCTCGCCTTCGCCTTCTGCTTTAATCACATAACCGGAATCAAGCGCTACGCGCTCTTCCTGGCCGGTGCTCACGAACGGGGCATGCGGCTTAACCAATGCCACTGCCTGCCGTTGCATGTTCGAACCCATGAGGGCACGGTTGGCGTCATCGTGCTGCAAGAATGGGATTAAAGATGTTGCCACGCTGATAAACTGGTTCGGGGCTACATCCATAAGATCCGCTTCTGCCACCGGGACGCTCGAAGGAGTGTGTCCGTGGCGGACTTCAACCATCGGCCCCGTGAGCTTCCCGTCTTTGTCGCGCGGAGCGGTGGCGTGTGCAATCTTGTACTTTTCTTCTTCCAATGCATCGAGCCAGATAAGTTCACTGGTTACTTTGCTGTTTTTTACTTTTACATAAGGAGTTTCGATGAAGCCGTATTTGTTCAACCGTGCAAAGTTTGCAAGGTAGTTGATCAAACCGATATTCGAACCTTCCGGCGTTTCGATCGGGCAGATGCGGCCGTAGTGCGAGCGGTGCACATCGCGCACTTCGAACGAGGCGCGCTCGCGGGTAAGGCCGCCCGGTCCAAGTGCCGACAAGCGGCGCTTGTGCTCTAGTTCCGCAAGCGGATTGATTTGGTCCATGAACTGCGACAACTGCGAAGACGCGAAGAATTCTTTTACCACCGCACTTATGGGGCGGAAGTTAATAAGCTGGGCCGGTACAAGCGTGTCGCGTTCCAAGGTGGACATACGGTCCTGGATAATGCGGCGAAGACGGGCAAGGCCGATGCGCAAGCGCCCCTGCAGCAATTCACCCACCGCTTTCAAGCGGCGGTTCCCCAAATGGTCGATATCATCCGCTTCGGCAGCCGGATCATTATTAAGGCGGATGATTTCACGCACGATTGCCGCCAAGTCATCGAGATCCAACAAACCGCTCTTCTTATCGCGGTTTATAATCAAACGCTGGTTCAGCTTAAAACGGCCCACCGCCGAGAGGTCATACCGGTCAGCACGCTGGAAGATGGAATCAACCAGGTTCCTTGCGGTTTTTTCGTTGGCCGGGTCGCCTGGACGGAGGCGGCGATAGATTTCCAAATATGATTCAGCCAGATCTTTTGCCGCATCTTTTTTTAAGGTAGCAGCAATATAGTTCACTGTGCCGTTATCAATATCAGAAAAAAGCGATTTTATCTTGTCTTCATCGGCTGCGCCGGATACACGGAGTAGGTCGGTTACCGGCACTTTGCGGTGGCGGTCGATTTTAACGCCGATTGAGCCGTCAACGTCGGTTTCGAATTCCAGCCAGGCGCCGCGGTTGGGGATTACCTTTGCGCCAAAGAGCTCGCGGTCGCGCCACGGCACGGAAGTGAAGTATACGCCGGCAGAGCGGATGAGCTGGGAAACAACCACGCGCTCCACACCATTAATAATGAATGTGCCGCGGTCGGTCATCTTCGGGAAATCGCCAAAGTAGATCTCCTGCACTTCCGAAGAGTTGTTTTTGAAATTGGCGAGCTTTACTTTTATATGAAGCGGCATCTCATAGCTCGCATCCTTGTAGCGGGTCGTCTGTTCGTCGTATTTCGGCTCGCCGAAATAATAGTCCTCAAAAGAAAGTGCAAGTTCCTTGCCAGTATGGTCCAGGATTGGCGAGACCTCGTTCAGGAGTTCTTTCAAGCCGGTTTTAAGGAACAATTCATACGAGATGAGCTGCATCTCATTTAAGTCCGGCTGGGAGATTACTGGGTTGAATTTTGCAAAACTCTTGACGGGCAGTTTTTTGGACATTTGGTTTTTATTTTTGTTTTAAAGCAATTTTATTCATTAGGAGAGGGATGAAATCATGTTTTTGTCGTCGTACCTTATATGTAGTGCCCTTCGGGTTACATTAATAACCCCCTGCCAACCCAACGACTCCAAAAACATGATTCCATCCCTCTCTCTTAAATATACCCAACTTATTCAACACCGTGCATGACCACCAGACATATTAAAAAACGCACGGAGGAACCTCCAAGCTAGGAGTTCTTAGGTAGTAATTATCTCGTCAAGTATTTAACCCTATTTCGGTTATGTTCGTCAAGAGTGGTGGCAAATATGGTTTGTCCATCCCCCGGCTCGCTAAGATAGAACCAATAGGGAGACTCTATCGGGTGAAGGGCTGCCTCTATGGCCTCCTTACCGGGATTTCCGATCGGCTGCGGCGGCAAACCTTTCACGATGTATGTATTGTAAGGTGAGCTTTTTGTGAAGTCAAGGGGGGTTAATGGCAGACATGAATCACCTCCGCCGCTTGCCACCTCCTTCATGTAACAGACAGTGGCATCGACCTGCAGCGGCATCCCCGTATGAAGACGTTTCAAAAATATTCCCGCTACAATCTGCCTGTCTCTCGCCAAAGGGATTTCTTTCTCGATCAAAGATGCGATGACTAATGCATCGTGGGCTTCAGTCGGGTCTTTGGGTAACAGCGGCGCCGCTTTTTGGTTAAAATTTACAAGCATTTTGCCGACCACGTCGGTAACAGTCGAGCTCACATAAAACCGGTACGTATCCGGGAATAAATATCCTTCCAGGTCGGCATCCGATCCTTTGGCGTAATCAATTAGCGCATGCCGCGAGAGCACGCCGGCATCGGCAAGCGCAGCATCAACATCATATATCGTGGCTCCTTCGCGGATAACTACTTCTCTTTCTAAATCAGGGCCATTCACCAAGGCATTAATTATTGCACGAGCACTCATATCAGAAGAGAATTCGTATTCTCCCGGCTTTAGACCGAAGGCATCGCCAGACAAAAGGGCGGTCACATAAAATCCGAATGAAGATTTAATCAAACCAACACCTTCAAGCTTGGAAGCGATTGTCCGCGCACTTTCGCCTGGCGTAACCTCAAATTGTATTTTATTCGCAGAATCTCCGTATGTGCGCGGGGTGATGGTTGAAAAGAAAGAAGTCGCGCCGAGCATGACCAACAAAAAAAATACTACTGGTAATAAGATGAGTTTACGCACGGCGTATGATAGAAGCCATAATAGCTAATAAAAAGAAGCTGGTCAAAAGATTGGATCCTCCGTAGCTAAGGAACGGGAACGGTACACCCACCACCGGGAACAAACCGACGGTAGAGCCGGCATTGATCAAAAAGTGCAACCCAAAGACCATCGCTGTGCCCAATGCAAAAAACTTTTCTGTATTGCCACGAGCGCGAAGGCCGACTTTAAGCACGTTCCAGATAAGGGCCAAAAGAGATGTTATGGCCACCAACCCCCCGACCAATCCCCATTCCTCCACTAGAGATGCCAGCACGAAGTCGTTGGAGGGTTCGGTGAGAAATCCCAGCTGTGTTTGTGATCCTTGCCCATATCCCTTGCCCCAGAAACCAGCGGAACCGATGGCAATCTTCGCCTGGATCACGCTGTAATTTACCGTAAGAGCGTTTTCCTCCGGGAAAAACAAACCATGGATGCGCGCGCGATGGTAATCCTTAAGGGCAAAGTTCCAGCCGAGAACGGCCAGAATAGCAAAAGCCACTACCGCCATAAATATTTTTGACCGAGGCAATCCGCTGGTTAATAGGAATCCGAACCATACCCCAAAAAGAATAGATGCCGAACCGAGATCCGGCTGGAGCAACGTGAGCCCGGCTGGCAAGGCAAAAAGAATGAGCGAAGTGATTATGGTCGGCCACCTGCCAATGGCCAAATGGCGTCTTTTGAAATACCACGCATAGAGCAGGATAAGGGCTATTTTCGTGAATTCCACTGGTTGGAAATTAACCGGACCGAGCACAATCCATGAACGGGTGTTCCTGATAACCGGACTGGTGAAATAAGTTATTAAAAGCAGGAGGACCATGCCGATGTATATCCCCCAAATTACGACCTTATGATTAAAGATGGCGCGCCAGTCGTAATGGATCATGAGAGCCAAAAATAAAATGCCCAAAACAGTCCACATGAGCTGTAGCCAGAATAAGTGCATAGAAATACTTGAGATGATTAAAAAGCCCTCCGCGAGAAGAATGGATGCTGGAAGAAGTAAACTGATCACGGGCGTTTAACTGTAATAATAAGATCGGTCCTCTGGGGAGCGATTCCCACGACTGCCGGATGCAATATAGTAAACTGCTTATCTTCTTCCGGTGCAAGCGGGCCCAGTTCGGTTTCCGAAACGCCCAGGAGCGAGCCGAATTCTCCGTAAAATAATGCTGTTACTGTGACGTTGTCAACTCCGATTACATCCTTATCGGCAATGCGCCCCTGTACCGTAACCGTACTGGAGGTTGTCGTTATCTGCTTGCTCAAAACTCCGCTCATTACCGGACGGGCGTAATCCGCATTCTTCACCCAGGATACTGCGCCGGTTCCAAAAGTCGCGCGCACCGCGTCGTACGGGACATTGGTCTTAATCGCCGCAATGTATTTAACTTCGCCGGCATACATGTATGAATCACCGAAAATCGTGTCTACTTTGTTACCAGACGCATCAAAGATATCGAATGAATACGAAAATGATTTTGCGGCTAACCCCTGGTTGCTGTTCTGCGCCTTAGCCACCAATTCTATGGTGGACGTTGCCGGTTTGAATAATTGCACGCTACCTACTGTTTTTAGCGGCGCGAGGTCTACCGGAATACAAACTTTCGCGCACACGCTTCCGCAATCAAGCCCTTCTTCTCCCGGATCCAACCGGCCGTTCGTGCAGCTAGGTCCCGGGCGCAGGAATGTGTAATAAACCGCGACTGCAATAAGCGCGATAATGGACAAATATAATAACCCGTAAATAAACTGTTTTCGCAGGCGGCGGGACATATAGCTAGATTATATCGGAAAATTACCTTTCGGAACAT
>JAZDEB010000043.1:0-5941 GCA_043809165.1 Candidatus Liptonbacteria bacterium | reverse complement strand
AAGTCCCACTGCCAGGTTACCGCCGATTTTTTGTTTCCTTATGCTTGGGTCGCATTTTAAGAGCCAGTAATCGAGCGCACCAATTCCCTCAAGGTCCTGCTCCAAAATTCCGGCTGCCAATAATTGATTAATGCTCGCTTTTGCCGCGTCCGGAGAAAATACCGTAGCTTCCCTGCTCCCGCGGCTTTTGCCGGATGGAATTGCGGTTGATGCTCCTTTCGTTTGGCCGCTTAACGCAATACTGATTGCTATGGTCGGCTCGCCGCGCGAGTCCTTCACTTCTTCAGCAAAAATCTTATCGATTTTCATTTATATTTACTTTATCTCTAATTTATCTAAACAGCCTGCGATGTTGGAACTTCTGGTGTTTATTGCGGCACCGAAACGCTCGGCGATTGCGGCAGCGGCACCGGGTGCGGCATGTTTCCGGCTACAAATCCCTGTATGTTCTCTAGAGTAGTGTTAAGTATCCGCCGCACCGCCTCCTCGGAATTAAACGCCGTATGCGGGGTAATTATTACGTTGGGCATTTTGAGTAGCACGTGGTCCAAAAGTATTGTGCGCAATTCTTCTTCGCGCGGATGTTTTCCGTAAATGAACGAAAGTTCGTCTTTAATGTCTCCTTCTTCTTCCAGCACGTCGAGTGCCGCGCCGCGCAACCGCCCGGATTGGAGCGCCTGCACCAATGCTTCCGTTTCCACTATTGTCCCACGTGCCGTGTTTACCAGATACGAACCCTGTTTCATAAACTGAATCGTTTCCTTATTTATCAGGTGGAATGTTTCTTTTGTTGCCGGACAGTGGATGGTTACTATATCGCTAGCTGAAAGCAAGTCGGGCAGGGCCATATATTTTATTCCGGTAGCTTCGGCAAAGGCGTTGTCCGGAAACGAATCGTACGCCACCACCTTCATGCCGAACCCCTTGGCGATTTGCACCGCATGTTTCCCAATCCTGCCTGTTCCTATTACTCCGAGCGTCCTGCCCATAAGGTCTATCCCGCGCAGGCCGTCTAAATTGAATGAATTGTCTTCTTTCACACGATGAATCGCCGGAAAAATATTCCGCGTTAAGGCGAGCATTAACCCGAACGCAAACTCAGCAACAGTATTGTCCCCGTACCCAGGCACGTAACCAACTTGCACGCCGCGCGCCGCGGCAGCGGCAATATCTATGTGGTCGAACCCGGTTGAGCGCGCAGTGATTAATTTAAGGTTCGGGAATTTCTCCAAGACCTGCGCGGTTAATTTAGAACCGGTGAACACGGAAATAGAATCGAAGTCGGTACGCTCCGGAATATGTTCTTCGTCTATGTGTTCGTTAAAGAAAAATAACTCGTGCCCCATGAGGACTTCGTTCAATATCGGCTCCTCCCACCCTTCCAGCTCAAAAAATCCTATTTTCATTTTTGTGGCGCAGCCGGAGCACTGTCTGCCGGTTTTTCCGTTTTTATTTCTACGTTCGCCTGTTTGATTTCCGGACGCACCGCTTCCGGGCGCATTTCTTCCGGGCGTACCGCCAAACCAAACTGCTGTTCGACTTCGTGGATGCGAAGCGTTGTGGCAATCACCGTGTCCGGATTTAAGGACAAGCTGTCAATTCCGGATCGGACCAGGAATTCGGCGAAGTCCGGATAGTCGGACGGCCCCTGCCCGCAAATACCAATATACTTGCCGCGATTTTTACATACTTTTATTACCGTCTTTAGTAATTCTTTAACAGCATCGTTCTTCTCGTTCCCAATCGGAGTGACTATTCCCGAATCGCGGTCCAGGCCCAACGTTAATTGCGTGAGGTCGTTTGAACCGATAGACATGCCGTCGAAGCGGTCCAAAAACTGCTCGGCCAAAATTACATTTGCCGGAATCTCGCACATCACATAAATTTTCAAATCTGGGTCCTTCTTTTTAGAAAGCCCTTCTTCGGCCATTACCGCAAGCACCTTGTCTGCTTCATCCAAGGTGCGGCAGAACGGGATCATCGGGATAACGTTTTTAAGATCCATCTCTTCGCGCACTATGCGGATGGCCTTGCACTCCAATCCGAATGCCGGCCTGAATTTAGGATCGTAGTAGCGCGATGCGCCGCGCCATCCGAGCATCGGGTTTTCTTCTTCCGGCTCATACAATTCCCCCCCCATTAAGGTACGGTACTCGTTTGTCTTGAAATCGGAGAAGCGCACGATTACCGGATTCGGGTCGAAGGCCACGGCGATTTTAGCGATGCCGTAGGCCAGCGTGCGTATATAATAGTCCTCCTTATCTGCAACCCCGTGCGTCTTTTCATCGATTTGTTTGCGCAGCTTCGGCGGAAGTTTTTTGTAATTGATTAAAGCCATCGGGTGAATGCCGATTTCCGAAGCGATAATGAATTCTTCGCGCGCCAAACCGACACCTTTGTTCGGCAGGAATGATTTTTGGAATGCACTTTCCGGAGTGGCGATGTTCACCATTATTTTTGTGCACGGCTGCGGCATGTTTTTAACATCGTGCTCCACCACTTTAAACGGCAACGCGCCCCTGAACACCATGCCCATCGCGCCCGTGGTGTCCACTGTAACCGTCTCGCCGGTCTTCAATTGTTTGGTGGCGTTTCCGGTACCGACAATGCACGGTATGCCCAATTCGCGCGAAACTATGGCCGCGTGCGAAGTGCGGCCGCCCTTATCGGTTACGATTGCCGAGGCCATCTTCATGATCGGTTCCCAATCTGGATCGGTCATGTCGGTCACAAGTACTTCGCCCTTCTTGAATTGGTTGGCCTGCTTAACATTCATTATTATATGTACCTTGCCGGCGGCGATCTTATTGCCAACCGATGCGCCCTCAAGAACCGCCTTGGCTGTTCCCGTGCCGGATGCGCCAGCATTCCCTCCGGAACGCACGTACTCTGTTATTTTTGAAAAATCGCGGTGCGCATGAATCGTTTCCGGGCGCGCCTGCACGATATAAAGTTCGTTTGAAGTGCCGTCTTTTGCCCACTCTATGTCCATTGGAGTCCAACGGTTGTTGTGCGCCGAATAGTGCTCCTCGATTATCATTCCCCATTCGGCCAGCTCGCGGACCTCCAGGTCGTTTAAAACATACTGTGTGCGGATTTTTTCCGGAACCGGGATTACTTTTGTGGCTTTTACGCCCTTCTCTTTTGCATAAATCATCATGCGGTCTTTCTTGCCCAGCTTTTTACTGATAATAGGCGCGAGCGCTTTCCCGGCTGCGCGCGGCAGCATTGATTTCGCCAATACCTTTTTGGAGATTAAAAATTCATCGGGCGTAACTTCTCCCTGCACGATCATTTCGCCCAAACCCCATGAGCCGTTTACGATAATAATGTCGCGGAAGCCGGATTCAGTATCGAGCGTGAACATTACCCCGGAACAGCCCTTATCCGAGCGAACCATTTTCTGCACACCGCAAGAAAGGGCGATCTGGAAATGGTCGAATCCCTTGTCCACTCGGTAAGAAATCGCGCGGTCGGTGAAAAGCGAAGCCATGGCATGTTTTACTGCATCAATTACGTTCGCCCCGCCGCGGATGTTCAAATAAGTTTCGTGCTCACCGGCGAAAGATGCGTCTGGCAGATCTTCTGCCGTAGCGCTGGAACGCACCGCAACGTCAACATTCTTGCCGTACTGGTGCTCCATGCGCTCATAATATTGCAAGATTTGCATCTCAAGCTCTTTCGGGATTTTGGCCGCAATCATCCCATCGCGGATGAATTTGCCGCGTTTGGCCAGGTTTTTAAGGTCTTTGGTATTAAGGTCGCTAAGCGTCCGCCGGATCATAGCTTCCAATCCGGTTTGCTTCAAAAAATAACGGTATGCTTCCGCAGTAACAATAAACCCGCCGGGAACGCGCACTCCTTTCGGTACGAGAGTGCGGTACATTTCGCCCAACGATGCGTTTTTACCGCCAACTTCCGGTACATTTTCGATTCCCACGTCTTCAAATTTCACTACCCACGGGTTGTTTTGCATTTATGTTCTTTAGATTTTATTTAATTGTAACTTACTTTTCCTTTAACCGCGATAATAACATCCGACACGTTCGATCCGGTCAGCCCGATATCAATGTGTCCACCGGCCTGCGAAAAAAATTCATAAGAATTATTCTCATCCAAGAACTGCTTGGCAGATAATCCAAGCGATTCGGCTTTTGCGGCGATTGCATTATCTCCTACCGCTCCAGCCTTATCCGTATTGTCGCGGCCATCCGTACCGCATGAAATTATTAGTTCGTCCGTGGATTCCAATAGGCCCGCAGCGATGGCACCCAAAACAACCTCCTGGTTCCTGCCTCCCTTGCCGCTTCCCGTAATCGTAACCGTTGTTTCTCCCCCGCATAAAAGCATTGTGCCCGAAGGCATCTCGCTAATTTTTTTGGCCAAACCCTCGCCTATTTTCCTTGCCTCGCCTTGTAAGTTGGACGTAACAATCTGCGGGTTATATCCCCTTAGCACTGCTCCGGCAGACATTGCCGTAAGCGCAGTCTGGTTTGAAACCGCTAAAATATTTGTTACGCGGTCAAAATATTTTTGCTCTTTAGGCGTTTCAATAAATTCTAAGTCCGCGCCTAATTTTTCTTTTAGCTTATATTTATCCGAAATTTTTTCCGCATCATTAATGGTGGTTTTGTCCAGTACTGTTGGTCCGGATGCAATAAACACAATATCGTCGCCCGGCACATCGGAAAAAATCAATGATACAGATTTTGCCGGATAGGCATACTCCGCCAAATATCCGCCGCGCGCAAGCGACGTATGCTTCCTTACCGTATTCATTTCCTGGATAGTAGCTCCTGCGGCGAAAAGCGTTTCGACAATAATCCTCTCCTCCTTGCAAGTATGGTTTTGCGGCTGGCACAAAAGGGTTGAACCGCCGCCGGAAATAACAAAAATAACTGTGTCGTTCTCCTTCAGGTCTTTAAGCGTATCGATTATTACTTTCGTAGCATCAATATTCCGCTCGGTCGGGAACGGATGGTCTCCGGTGAACGTCCGCAGCTTCTTTAAAGTCCCGCTGTGCACGTCGAAAATTATTCCTCCGGACAATTTTTTTCCTAAGACGCGTTCGAGCTCCGCTCCGGCTTCGAGGGCGCATTTCCCTATGCCGACTACAATCAACTTGCCATCGCTAAGCTCAATTTGCTTGCCCCTTATAATCAGTTCATCACCCCGCAAAGAAACATTGTCTTTGATTACGGCGTACGTATCTATTGCCTCCAAGCCGGCTTCGAGTACCGAAAGCGCATCGCGGCGCAACGGCGTTGTCGCAAGAGAATCAAAGTTCTTTATTTTCATCGACTTATTACGATTTATCATGCTCAACTTCTACATTGAGTTTTTCGAGGTTGCGGTCAACCATAGCCTCAAATCCGGAATTTTTTTTTGCTTTTCCGTCATTGTTTAGATTATATCATTTTTTAAGACTCCCGATTAGGAATTAAGTGCGCAAATCGCTCCTTTAGACTTAGATATTGCTTTTTTGTAACCATAGATAAAGCTTCACTTGGGTATAATCTCATAAAATTATTATCACGTTGAACAGAATAATCTGATAGAAAATTTTTGATTTCTATCAACAAATCAAACTCGGGCAGATAAAAATCCGGCGTATAACGATGACCGCCTATATCAAATGTTTTTGGTTGAAATATCCATTTAACTCCCAGATAATTCAAAATGCGCGCAAAATTCGCTTCCAATCGGCTATAAAAATTTATTTTCTAACTAATATCCTGCCTTATGCCATATTTACCCCTTGATGCTTTGTGCGATGTGGGTTTACGACCCAAAGCAACGCCCGTACAATGCGTGCCGCAAAATTTAGGATAAGGAGCACGTTTCCAATATCGCGGCGCAAATTCCTTGCCGCATAATTGACATATTTTTATTTCGACAAATTTTCTTTTTCTATTCGAATATTTTCTTCCAGTTGATGATT
>JAZDEB010000042.1:0-9076 GCA_043809165.1 Candidatus Liptonbacteria bacterium | reverse complement strand
GAGGCCTCTCAAGATGAAATTAAAAAGGCCTACCGAAAGCTGGCCCATCAATATCATCCGGACAAAAGCGGCGGCGACGAGTCCAGGTTCAAGGAAATAAACGAGGCCTACCAGGTGCTTTCCGATGCTTCCAAGCGCTCTAATTACGATCAGTTCGGCAGCGCTGATCCGACTCAGGGATTTTCCGGCGGGGGATGGTATGGCAGGCAAAGCGGCTTCGGCGGTTTTCCAGGAGGATTTCCGGGCGGTTTTCAGAATGGCGTAAACATTGATTGGGAAGATCTGGGCGACCTGGGCGATGTTGTGGAAAATATTTTTGAAGGACTCGGCGTCCGACCCAAACGGCAGACGTACCGCCGCGGTTCAGATATTGAATTAGAAGAAACCATAACTTTGGAGGAGGCGTTCCGCGGCATAGAAAAACGCGTGCACTATAAAACACTACTAACTTGTTCTGCTTGCAAAGGCGAAGGCGGCGATCAATCTGCCGGGTCTAAGCAATGTGCAACCTGCAACGGGCGAGGCGAAATACGCGAAGAACGGCAAACTTTCTTTGGCAATTTTGCGCAGGTGCGCACGTGTTCCGCGTGCAAGGGGCGTGGGAATATCCCCAATAAATTATGTTCTGCATGCAAAGGAGCCGGACGTATTGCGGGAGAGCGCGATGTTACCTTCCAGATTCTTTCCGGAATCCAGGATAAACAAATAATAAAGATCCAGGGCATGGGCGAGGCTGGTGAAAAAATTACCGGAACCGGCGATTTATACGTACACGTACGCGTAAAGCCGCACTCCATATTCAAACGCGAAGGCGAAAACCTGGTGGTTGATAAAGAACTGAAAGTTCTTGATTTATTGCTCGGCCATAAAATCTCCGTGCCTACAATTTCCGGAAAAACAATCGAGTTGGAAATTCCGGCACATTTTAATCTTAAAGAACGTTTGCGCGTAAAAGGAGAGGGCATGCCGATCCTAAATGGCCACGGCCGCGGCGACCTATTGATTGACTTCATTATAAAAGCGCCCAAGAAACTGGGAGCGAAGGAGGCCAAACTCTTGGAGGAACTAGGGGAACAATAACCAGCTATTCAAAAATTAGCGTGTCTTGCCACGAGGCCGAATCGTTAGCTGGCAAAACATCTTGTCCTATGAGCAAAAATACGAACTTGTCGGGATGGTTCGCGTCATAAAGGAAGAACGATATTCCACCTGCGCCAGTTGTAAGAGAACAGCGCCTTAACAAACCATCTGCATCTATAATTCCTTCTGTAGACAAAGGCGATATGTCGGCGCGAACGTATGTTGGCGGATATCCCTTCGGATCTGATTCCGTTACCACCCTACATCCAGGAGTATTTCTTATGATTTGACGGTTAATGGATTCCTCTAGCGATTCGTTCTGGTCTTTCTTATACACGGTAATCGATTGGCCGTCTTTTGGAGTGGTTGAGATGGAAGAATCATAAACATAAATAACATTACCCATTTCTTTCACGAGAACTTCGTCTGTTTTACCACCGTTAGGATACTTTGAAGCGTACCGAAAACTGATTCCTAGCGGAGAGTGATATGTTGTCGTTTCATAGGTTGTGGTGGAAGGAGCTTCGTTGTCCGTCCGCTCCAATCTTATGACCCTGCTGTTGTCTACTGCGACGCGCAAACTCTCATACTTTGTGCCAAAGTAGAATCCGACAAACGGCAAAAACACCAACCCGGCGAGCAGGATAATCCTGATAGTAAGATATGATTTTGGTGAATTTTGAAAATTATTTATATCCATTTTTTAGAACATATATTTAGCAACATTATATGACGATTTGAATAATCAGCAAATCTTCGGTAAACTAACGTCGAAATTGCCCCTGTAGCTCAGTTGGTAGAGCAGCTCCCTTTTAAGGAGACGGTCACAGGTTCGATCCCTGTCGGGGGCACGGTTTGTTTAATGAAATTGGTTGGTACGGAAATAACTGGGCCACGCTGCTATTCGCTTGCATTCCGTGTCAAGTTTCTGTTATGCTACTGCCATTAATGCAGAAGAACGCAGTTACATATTTTGTACTCATTGTACTTCTTGCCGTAGCGGCAGGTTTTTTTGTTTACCCGAAATCTCCGATCGGCTCCTGGCGTCCGTGGCGCTTGGGCTTGGATCTGGTTGGCGGCACCCATTTGGTTTATAACGTTGACCTTTCGAATGTTGGTGCAGCCGACCAGGATTCCGTATTAAACGGCCTCAGGGACGTTATAGAGCGCCGCGTTAACCTTTTTGGAGTTAGCGAGCCGCAGGTATACACCGCAAAATCCGGCACACAATCGCAATTAGTGGTGGAGCTCGCCGGAATAAGGAATATCGGTGACGCAATCAAACAGATAGGTGAAACTCCACTTTTGGATTTCCGCGAAGTGGTCCAGGACGCGTCCGCAACTTCGACTCAGGTAAGCGCTTCGTCTTCTGGTGTAAATCTCGATCTGGGAAATAATATTAAATACATTCCCACACGGTTAACCGGCCGATATATTACGAGCGCACAGCTTACTTTCAACAGCACCACGCAGGCACCGGAAGTGTCTTTGCAGTTTAACGACGAGGGGGCAAAAATATTCGAAGATATTACCGGCAGGAATATCGGCAAGCCGTTGGCAATATTTTTGGACAACAGCTTAATCGAACAGCCGACCGTTCAAACCAGAATTTCCGGCGGACAAGCGGTCATAACCGGCAAGTTCACGGTAGACCAGGCCCGCACGCTGGTGGGACGCTTTAACGCGGGCGCGTTGCCGGCACCAATTTCGCTAGTGGACCAATTGTCTATAGATCCGGCGCTGGGTAGCAATTCGTTAACAAAAGCAATTGTTGCCGGTGCGGTTGGAACAGCATTGGTAATGGTATTTATGATGGCCTATTACGGGCTTTTCGGCTTGTTCGCATCGCTTGCGCTTATTATCTATATTGCCTTTACCCTTTCCGTATTTAAATTGGTACCGGTAACGATGACCCTTGCCGGCCTGGCCGGTTTTGTTATCACCATTGGCATGGCCGTAGATGCCAACATCTTGATTTTTGAGCGCGTAAAAGAAGAAGCTAAGCGCGGAGTAGGTCGGGCCGCCGCAATACACGAGGGCTTCCACAGGGCCTGGCCATCCATCCGCGACTCAAATACTTCCAGTATTCTTACGGCTATCATCTTGTATTTCTTCACCTCCAGCTTTGTTAAAGGATTCGCCCTTACGCTCCTTATAGGTGTTATTGTTTCGATGTTCAGCGCCATTACCACAACCCGTCTTTTCTTAATCGTATTCGGACAGGCACACACAAAAAATACACGCCCATGAACATAGTAGGCAGAAAATCAATATATCTTTCGGTCTCCGGAATTCTCGTACTCGCGGCCATATTGGCTATCGGCATCTGGGGTTTTAAGGAGGGAATTGATTTCAAGGGCGGTGCGCTTTTGTCCTTCAGCGCGAACGTTAACTCGGACCAGGCGCAAATCATACAGTCAATTTTTGTAAACGACCTTAAGCTCGGCGACACTCGCGTAAACTACGATTCGCAGAACAATAATTTTTTGGCCAGGTTGCCGGAAGTAGATGAGGCCAACCACCAAAAAATCACCATTGAACTTACCAACAAGCTTCCTAAATACGAAGAATTGAGCTTCCAGTCAATCGGTCCGTCCGTTGGTGCAGCCCTAAAGAACAGTTCGATTATTGCATTGATATTGGTGCTGGTTGGTATCTCTCTATATATTGCTTTTGCTTTCAGGAAAGTTTTCCGGCCGATAAGTTCCTGGAAATATGGCTGGATAACCCTGCTTACGCTCTTTCACGACGTGTTAATACCGGCCGGCTTATTGGCCGTACTCGGACACTATAAAGGAATAGAAATAGACGGGAATTTCGTAGTTGCCCTCCTGGTGGTTATGGGCTTTTCGGTGCACGATACCATCGTTGTATTCGACCGGATCCGTGAAAACCTGCTGCTCGACAGGGGAAAGAGCGACTTCGGCACGGTCATAAACACGAGCGTAAACCAGACCATTGCCCGCTCCATAAACACCTCTCTGACACTTATCTTAGTGCTTTTGGCCCTGTATTTCGTGGGTCCGGTAACCCTTAAATTCTTCATATTAACGCTACTCGTGGGGGTGACTACGGGCATCTACTCATCCATATTCGTGGCCAGCCCGCTGCTGCACCTTTGGCAGCATGGCGTGAGGTCTCGCACTATATAATGAAATCCAAGGCCGGCAATTTGACTTTACATATTAAATCCTATATAATATTATTCAGGTAAACATGCTTACTACTTCCCAGATAATAAATACCATAAATTCAGGCCTGTCGCCCCGCGAGAAAGAAGTAATTACGGGGCGTTTTGGACTTGATAAGTCCGGCAAGGCGCAGACCCTGGCGGCTTTGGGCAACAAATATGGCGTTACCCGCGAGCGGGTCCGTCAGATTGAATCTGGAGCGCTCAAAACCATTAGGCGCAATATACAAAACTCCACCGAAATTGCGGTATTGCTCGAAAAATCCAAAAAGATGCTCAGGGATGCGGGAGGCGCTATTGTAAAAGAAAAATTGGTTGAGCTTCTGCAAGACCAGGTATCCGGCATCGGTGAGCAGCTTTTAGCGGTCATAATCGAAGCATCTAAGTCGTTTTTTGTATATCCGGAAAATAAGAACTCTCGAGAATTTTATTACTTGGACAAGAGCCAGCTCAAAAAATCCCAGACCTTCTTAAAGCAGTGGTCTCAGGCGTTGAATTTTAAAAAAGAGCACGTGCTTTCCGGAAAATACCAGACACTACTCGAAGATTTTATTTCCAAGAAAGGATTCTCAAAAGAGCACGCAGAAAACATGCTTGCAACCTCAAAAGAATTTGCGCTTAACCCGTATGGAGACACTGGTCTTGCCGAGTGGCCGGAGATACGGCCGAAGACAATCAGGGACCGTGTTTATTTAGTGTTAAAAAAGAGGGGGGAGCCGCTCCATTTCCGAACTATCGCGCGAGCCATTAATGAAATAAAATTTGATGCCAAAAAAGCGTCCGCGCCGACGGTTCACAATGAACTTATAAAAGATGCCCGCTTTGTCCTGGTCGGCCGTGGGATGTATGCGCTTGCCGAACACGGTTATGTTAGCGGAACGGCAAAAGAAGTAATCCACCGCATCCTAAAAAAGCAGGGACCATTAACCGCACGCCAGGTTGTGCTCGCGGTTCAAAAGGAGCGTTTTTTTAAACCGAATACAGTGCTGGTTAACCTCCAAAACAAGAACTATTTTGCCCATCTTCACGATGGTACCTACCACGTACGCGAATCATAAAACTTGCGCTGGTTCACAAGTAGTATTCCAATAATTTCTGACGTATACTAATTGGGATGAACTTTGATCCCATCATAAACATTCTGGTGCAGTTCTTTAATTACACCTGGTGGTTTTTGCTTTTCCTCATCCTTTGGCCGCTTTTTAAGAATACGTGGCGCTTTTGGCGCGAAGAGACCTATATCCATTCGAACGAAATGAAACTTATTCACCTGGAGTTAAAAATGCCGCGCGAAATCACGAAAAATCCGCAGGCAATGGAACAGGTGTTAAACGGAATACATCAGTTGCGCAATGCCCCTGGCAACCTGGAAGAATGGTGGGTAGACGGCGAAGTTACCAAATGGTTCGTGTTCGAGATGGTCAGTTTTGGCGGAGAAGTACATTTTTACGTACATGGTTATCACAAGCAGCGCCACCTTATTGAAGCGTCCTTTTATGCGTTCTATTCCGACCTGGAGCTGGTGGAAGTGGAGGATTATATGAGCCGCCTCCCGATATCGGTGCGAGAAATGCATGCCCAGGGATATGACCTGTGGGGCAGTGAAATGATTTATACGCGCCAGGAAAAGGGCGACAAATTTGCCAGTGCGTATCCAATCAAAACATATAAAGATTTTGAATCTCCTGACGAGGAAAAACAGTATGACCCAATTTCCCAGTTCGTTGAAATTTTAGGGAAGGTAAAGCCGGAGGAAATAGTGGGCGTACAGATATTAATAGCTCCGGCAGAAGATGGTTGGTCAAACCGCTACCACGAACTTGTGGCCAAATTGCGTGCTACGGAAAAAGAATCTGTCCGCGCCGGCAGAGGGTCTCTTTTTGGCCAGATGACTTTTCCGGGAGGGCCAATGCCAGCTGCTGTGCAAAAAGAAGAAAAGCCGCAGCCAATCAAGTTTATGATGCGTACTCCAGGAGAAACAGACACATTGAAGGCCGTAGAGGAAAATTTGTCGAAGCCAGCCTTCGAGACATTAATCCGCTTCATGTATCTTTCGCCGGAGCCGATGTTCTACGATAGTTTCCCTCGTCGCGGACTGAAGGGGGCATTCAACCAATATTCGGCATACGACTTGAATGCCTTCACCATGAATAACGATATAAGCACCCGCGTAAAGATCTGGGACAAGCCGTATATATTTCCGAACAAGCGCGTTGAATACCGCAAGGCGCGCCTGCTATATAACTATAGGCACCGTTTAATGCCACCGGAAAACTGGGTGGGCAAACTCTTAACCTCGTATTTTTACAACTGGAATTTTGGCACCAAGCTGATGCACATGACTACGCAATGTGTTGCAACGATTTTCCATCCGCCGACAGCAGCAGTCCTTATTGCGCCTCACATCCAGAGGGTTGAATCGCGCCGCGTCGGGCCTCCTGCCGGACTTGCAATATTCGGCGGTGAAACAGACATCGAAAAATTCCAGGAATAACACATGGAGGAGTACTTAAAATCTGTACCGGGTGTTGGAGCGTGGCTGTGGCCGACCTATATGATCCTGCGCGCCCTGTTTATTGCGCTAGACATAGTACTGGTTTTTTTATTCGTTTACGCTTTTAAAAAAGCCGTACATTACCGCCCAAAATTTGATTTGGGCAAAAACCCGAAACGACAGCTCTTGTCATTGCGCAATTCTTATTTCCGCAAACGGTGGGGCGATCTTATTAAAAAATATACCGAGCCGCCGAACGTTGATTCTATGCGCCTTGCCGTACTGGAAGCCGACTCTCTCGTGGACCGTTACCTTAAAGACCTGCAATTTCCCGGAGAACATTTTGCCGACAGGTTTGCCTATATGGACAAGCAACAGCTTAAGTCAGTAGATGGCGTATGGGAGGCGCATCGTCTGCGGAACGACATAGCCCACGGGAAAAGCGTGTCTCTGGACGACGCCACTTCCGCGTTTAAAAGCTACGGGGCGTTTTTTAAGGAAATAGGCGTACTCAAAATCGATCAAAATGGCCAGAAATAGCAAGATCCAGCTAATTAAATATGCTCCGCCGCCGCCGGAGCTGCCGGTTTACGGCAAAATAGATCCTCGCGACGTTTCATTCATTGGGCGCACGAATTATATTGCATCTCTCGAAGAAAAGAGGTTTCTTTTTGGAGTTAAGCGCGTTGACCGCAAGCGCCACTTGTACATTGTGGGCAAAAGCGGCGTTGGGAAATCTAAATTATTGGAGATATTAATGCGCCAAGACATCTCGTACGGCTACGGGCTTTGTTTCATAGATCCGCATGGCGACGTGATAGAGGCAATGCTCGATTACGTACCGGAAGACCGCATTAAAGACGTGGTACTCATAGACCCTACGGACATGGATTATCCGTCTTCTTTTAACCCACTTGTTAATGTTGATCCGGCATTCAAGCATCAATTAGCTCAGGGCCTGATAGAAGTTATGGAAAAACAGTTTGGTGCCAACTGGACGCCGCGCCTGGAGCACGTATTCCGCTTCACGGTACTTGCGCTCCTAGATTATCCGCACGCCACCATGCGAGGGATGATTTCAATGCTTACCGACCGCAATTACCGCCAGAAAGTTGTGGAATACATAGAAGACGACATGGTCAAGCGCTTCTGGGCCATTGAATTCGCCGACTGGTCGGAGAAGTTCGATACAGATGCAATCATTCCGCTGGTTAATAAACTGGGGCAGTTTTTGTCCGATCCGCTTTTGCGGAACATTTTCGGCCAAAAAGAAAATAAAATAAACCTGGATGAATTGGTCAACCAGAAAAAACTTATTTTCATAAACCTTTCGAAAGGACGCCTAGGCGAAGAAAATTCTTCGTTCCTGGGTTCCATGTTTATTACAAAAATCAAGCAAGCCGGTATGGCACGCGCGTCGTTGCCGGAAAGGGACCGCCACGACTTTTACTTGTATGTAGACGAGTTCCAAAATTTGGTCACAGAAACATTCGAAAATATTTTGTCTGAAGCGCGAAAATACGGTCTCTGTCTTACTGTTGCGCACCAATATATCGGCCAACTTTTGCCGGGCGTGCAAGCCGCAGTGCTCGGAAACGTAGGAAGCATTATTGTATTCCGGGTGGGAGGGGAAGATGCGGTTAAACTTACTCCGGAACTAGCACCGATATTCGAAGTCAAAGACATGATCAACCTCGGTATGCAGGAGTTCTACGTTAAAATGACCATAGACGGGGAAACATACGACCCGTTTTCCGCCGAAACATTAAAGGTATTACCGCCCACGCATCCTCCGTTCAAACAACAGATTATTGATGAATCCCGTGCCAAATATACCATCCCTGCCGATGCGGCGCGCAAGCTTATTGCCGAAGAAGAAGCGTCTATTTACCGCAGTGCCCAGGAAAAAGCCATTATCTCCGGAGGAAAAAGACCACAAAATGGTTCTCCGAACTCAAGTGGTGCTGGAGAAAATATGGCAAGCCAAACCCCGGAACCGCTTATCTAAAATTGATCGGAAATTTAACGTAAAATTATTGCAGAGGTTTTAATATAGATTAAAAACGCGTAGAATATCTAAGTTAAGCCAAACCAACCCATGCTCAGTTTCCCGTCACAATCAGACGTAATCTGCCTTGCCCGCACCGACTTCCGCGGAAGCAATAAGGTATTCGGTATAAAACGCAAAGACCGGCGCCAACACATGTATGTAGTTGGAAAGACCGGCACAGGCAAGAGTGTTCTTATGCACAACATGATCGTCCAGGACATTGCGAATGGCGAGGGAATTTGTGTTGTGGACCCGCACGGCG
>JAZDEB010000041.1:0-2467 GCA_043809165.1 Candidatus Liptonbacteria bacterium | reverse complement strand
GGGCCTTCTGTTCCACTAGTTTTACCTCAATTAAAGACGATAATACGTCTGCTTTTATTTCCTTGTCGCTAAGCTCTTTTATTTGCCGGCTGCTTGAGGCATTCACCGAAACGCTTGCCGAGGCATATTTATTTTTCAGCGCAGAATAATAATGGCTGGCTGCGCGGTAGTTTTCATAAAAATCGCCGGCGGAAATCGCGCTGCCATTTACGGTTGCCACCGTGTATGTTTCCGAAAAAAGCCATATGATGCACAAAACCATGACTATAAGGACCGCTATCGACGGGAATAAATATTTTTTATTGGCCAGCAAGTCCTTGAATTTCATTTGTATATTATTGAGTGCTGGATGGTTCCGATGAAGTGGATTTAGGCACGATCACCATCATTTTTTCGTCCGGATATTTTAAGTTGAACCTGGCACGCAATTCTTTTTCGAGATTTGCCGGGTTCTGGTAATACTGGTAATCGGCCTGCAATTTTTCGTAGTCCTCTTTTGTTTTGTTCGCCTCTTCCATTACGGAAGAGAAATCGGCGCTTAGCCGGCGTTCCGCGCGATAGAACGTGAAAATCTGCACTCCCATAAGGATTACCAAAACTGAAAGGAATACGATTGCAGCTACCCGCATTGCAAATTTATTGTAGCATAAAAAGAAAAGTGGGGTCCCCCGCCGAAGCGAAAGACCCCCTCTTTGGACGTTGAACGGAGCGGCCGACTAGTGGTTGGTGAAGCGATTGCCGCGCAGGCGCGGTGCGACGGCGTCGATGTCGGCGAGCGCCCTCGCATAGTGCACGCGCTCCCGTCTGTTCGGGAATGGCGCACGACGCTCCATGCGGATGCCCATCGCCCTCATCTCCAGACGCTGATCGCCTTCCGCTTTGACCAGCTCATCGACGTCCATGCTGAGCGACGCCTCCCAGTTCCCACGCTCGTTGATCTCCGCGATTGCGGGATAGAGAGCATCGAGTTCGATGTCCAGAGACGGCAGCGGGAACACGATCTCCGCAAAAAGATCCTCGGCCTTACGGATCTGCTCCTCGGCGAACCTGGTCGCGATCCTTGCGAGTGTCGGCGCGTTAAGCGCGTTCGACAGCGGGCTTGTCATCCAATCTCCCTCCCCAAAAAATAACCTCTTGAATTAGAGCATAAAATATAACTTTACGCAAGAAGGCCAGCTCAAATTTATTTCTTCAAAATTTCCCTGAACACCTCAATAGGCACATGCACCTTTCCCGATTCCTTAAGCCGTTCCTTGCCACGTTTTTGCTTGCGCCACAATTTCATTTTCCTGGTACGGTCGCCGCCATATAAATATCCGGTAACATCTTTTTTCATGGCAGCGATTGTTTCTCGTGCAATAAACCGGCCTCGCGCACGCGCCTGGAGCGCTTGTGCGAACTGTTGCGCAGGGAGGATTTGCTTTAAACGCTCCACTGTTGTACGTGCTTCCCTTTCCAAGTCCTTCTGCGGGACTACGCGAGTGAGCGCGGATGCTATTTCGCCGGCTACCAATATTTCCAGCTTCTCCACCTCCGCAGGCGCATCGCCGGCCAACTCGTAGCTAAAAGATGCGTACCCAGCCGAAGCGGATTTAAGTTGGTCATCAAAATCTCTGATTAATTCGGCAAGCGGCATTATTCCGCGCACCAGGGCATTATCGTCCATATTTTCTATTTCCTGCACGGACAAATCAAAAGTGGTGGCAATAGACATTACTGCGCTTAAATATTTATTAGGCGTCAGAACCTCCACGTTGATCATCGGCTGCAAAACGCGTTCCGGCGAGTCGGGAAATTCGTGTGCGTCTTTCACGATGCGGTCCACTCCCCGCTCGCGCACATGGTATGCAATAGACGGGAAGCTGGTTAAAAATTCCAGGTTGAATTCACGGGTAAGGCGCGCGGCTGTAATTTCAAAATGAAGCTGGCCCAGGAATCCCGCCTTAAGGCCGCGGCCCAGTGCTTCATTCGCGTCCGGTTCGAAAGAAAGCGCAGCATCGGTTAAACGCAAACGCTCGAAGCCCCGCTTCAAGTCATCGAATTCCGTATCACCGTCCGGATAAAAAGAAATGAATACTACCGGTATTACTTCGCGGTATCCTGGCAACGGCAGAACGTGCCCGTCCGAAACATGCGTAACAGTATCGCCGATTTTTACTTTGGCCGGCTCCTTGAAGCCGGTTGCCAAATACCCGATTTCCCCTGCTTTTAATTCTTTGCAAGAGGTGAGCTGCGGGGCGAAATATCCCACCTCCTTTAGTTTGGCTTCAGAATCGGATGCCAAAAACCGCACGTCTTCTCCGACTTTAAACACGCCTTCGTCAACGCGGATGTAAGCCAGAATCCCCTTATGGTCATCGTATAGCGAATCAAATACCACTGCGCGGTTTTTACCCGAACCCTCTGCGCCCGAAGCCGCTGTTCCAAAATCCATTTTTCCTAAACCGGTTGTATTATACGCGCATGG
>JAZDEB010000040.1:0-3293 GCA_043809165.1 Candidatus Liptonbacteria bacterium | reverse complement strand
TATCAATATCATCTAAAGACGGCGAAATATTTTCGTCTTGCGTACTCATATACACCTTATACCTTAAATATCTGTTGCCAATTCCTACCGCCGCCGGAATATTGCTTCCGTTAACTGTGTAGTATGTCCCCGGCGCACCGTCCGGACCCACATAATTCCAGGTGGCATTGTCGTTATTCGTGGCAACCTGGAACGACAGGTTTGTTAGGGCAGGCTGTGAAACCGGATTCCAGCTAATTGTATAAAGGGTGGAGCTTGATGAGCCGAGGTCTATGGTTTTGGAAATAAGCCGATCCACGGTGGAGGTGCTGTACGGCGGACCAGAAAGGCGCATTCCGCCCGGCAAGCTTTCGGTATTTATCCCTCCGCTTTGGGCAATGTAGTTGCCGCCGGACCAATCAGTTTCAATAATAGTGTTCCTGCCGGTGATGCGCGCGGCAGAATAACCCGCACCGTTACTAAGTGCTACCGTAGCTCCGCTTACGCCGCTACCGTTGCCAGCATCGCGCACCGTTACCATGAGCGAACGCACCGTAGACGGAGTAAGTATCATGCGCGCTTCTGCGCTAGTGTCCGGATCAATGGCGAACGCCCGGTCTGGCGTATAACCCATTATGTCGTAGCCGCTTACAGATGCAGTCACTTCATACGAATCCCATTCCATGCTTGAAAAATTCTTTACGCCACCTCCATCGGTAATTGATGACGTAGAAAACTTAGCCACGTCCGGATTTATGCCAATCAGCTTAGAACCAACCAGGGTAAAAGGCCTGCTCGGTATGGCTGTACAAAAATTGTCCGAACTTTTTACCGATAAACTGCTTATTTTGTCTATAGCAAAACTAATCTGCGTCAGCGATTGCGCCTGTACGGTGGCATGCGGCTTAACCGGATTGGGGTTTGTTATCAGTGATGACGGATATGTTTCGTCTGTAGAAAACCCGGCTTTGGTTACGGTAATCTGGTACGCCTGTGTGCTGGTCGGCACACCCACTAATTGCAGGACTCCGCTGGCGTTTGTTACGTCTAACAGGTCGATCGCCGGCGTAACGCTTGCATTAACCAAGTGCACATTTGCTGCCTGCACCGGAACACCGGCCGCATCGAACACGTTTATAAAAAGCGATCCGCCGGTTAATGCACTCTCGAGGTCTTTTGGAGCAACTGTTGTCGTAAGGGTAAGCGGGATAAAATGCGTACATGTCTTGCACGATACTTCTATCTCTGCCGATTTGTAATCCGCGGGCGCAGTATCTGCCGGAACGCTTACAACGGTGCCGTCAAACGGGTCGTCAATATTCCGTACGGTAATGCGCACATCAAAAACCAAGCCGCTGGTAGAAGTTACTTCTTTTAGCTGCGCGAGAGAACCGGATGGTATGCCGCCCTCTGTTCCCACTGAACCATATGGAAGGTTGCGGATAATTTCTACTTCGCGGTTCATTATTGCGGCGGCATCGCTCCGCGACACGGAATTGGTAATCGCATCCAGTATGGCGATATACGCGGTATAAATTCCGCCGAAAAGTATAACCACGATCGCAATCGCGATCACGATTTCGACCAGGGTAACTCCGTTTTCTTTGTTCATTGTCTAAGTCCCTGGCTAATGGAATAAATCGGGGTGATTATAGATAAGGCCACGAATCCGACTATAAGACCCATACCCAGGATCATTAATGGCTCGAGCACCGCAGTAAGGTTTTTGAGAGACGAATCGACTTCCTCCGTAAAATAATTGGAGAGGTACATCAAATTTTCTTCAAGGTTGCCGGTTGACTCGCCGACTTCCACCATGGCGCTGAACATTGGTGGAAACGACTTGGAATCATTTTTTAAATATTCGGCGAGCGTTTCTCCCTTGCGTATGTTCTCCGCCGCCGTCTTGAAGGCGCGCCTGTAGACCAAGTTGTCGAATGTTTCACTTACTATGATAACCGCATCCACAATTTTCACGCCGCTCTTAAGCAATATAGAAAGTATGCGCGCGGAACTGGCAACGTTCATGTTTACTGTAAGCGTGCCCAACACCGGCGTGGCCATTATGGCGCGGTGGTAGATGTAGCGGAGAGCGCTTAAGCGCAAAAGTAGGCGTATGGTTATAATCGCCGCAACAATAGCAATAGCCAGCAACACCCCTTTGTTCTGCAGGAATCCGAGGATGGCAATAAGGGCAGATGTGGTTGCGGGCAATTTAACGTTTAACTGCGAAAATGCCTCGATGATTTTTGGGAAGATAAAGAACGTAAGGAATACAGTTATTGCAACCGTGGCAATGAAAAGGATAATCGGATAGATCATGGCTGAGCGCACCCTGCCCTTCAGGTCCTTTATTTTTTTCAATTCGTCGGACAAGTACAGCAAGTTTTGCGAAAGTGTGCCGCTCACTTCCCCTACCGAAATAATACTGATAAAGAAATTCTCAAAGATGTGGCGATAACGCTCCAAGCCGTGGGCCAGCGATTGGCCGCTGTTTACGCTTTCTATTAAGTGGTCGATAACTTTTGCAAGAGTTCCGGTGGCCTGCCGGCGTATTATTTTGAGCCCCTCTATGAGCGGTAAGCCGGCGCGGATAATTATGGAAAGGTGCCGCGCAAAATTTATCTTGTCATCCGTGGAGACGGTTTCAAAAAAATGGAATGCAGGAATGCTAAAATTCAATTTTTTATTCATTAACGATGCGCAGGACTTCTTCGATTGTTGTTATTCCGTCAATCGCCTTCAAGAAACCGTCCTGGATCATTGTGGTCATCACGTTCTGCATGGCTGCCGCTTTTATTTCAGTGGCATTGGCGCGTTTCATTATAAGGTCCCTCACGTCATCGCTCACTTCGAGCACTTCGCGCACGCCCAGGCGGCCATTGTATCCGCTTTGGCTGCATTCCGCGCACCCTTTTGCCGCATAAAATTTTCTGGTGGAACTATCCGTTATTTTTTCCGTATCCGGCAAGACTTCTTTTAAGCTGTTCATTTCGTCCGCGGTAAGCGTACGTTCTTCTTTGCATTTTTCGCACAACCTGCGGACCAGGCGCTGGCCCATGGCTACGTTAATAGTAGAAGCCACCAGGAACGGCGGTACACCCATATCTATCAACCTTGGGAACGTGGTGGCACTGTCGTTGGTGTGCAGCGTTGAAAACACAAGGTGGCCGGTTAATGCCGCATTTACTGCAATGCTTGCTGTTTCTTCATCGCGTATTTCACCGACCATCACAATATTCGGGTCCTGCCTTAATATGGAACGCAGGCCGTTTGCAAAAGTAAGGCCGGCGGTAGGATTCACCTGGATTTGC
>JAZDEB010000039.1:0-6786 GCA_043809165.1 Candidatus Liptonbacteria bacterium | reverse complement strand
AATTAAGGCCTGATTTATCTGGTAAGCGGATCCTTGGGTATCTTTTTCGGGGTGAATGAAATTCATTATGCGTTGCATGCGGTAAGGGGTTGCCCAGATTACGATAGCCAGGGCAACGGCGCCAATGGTCGCAAAGCCGATTAAGTACCTGAACTTAACGCCGCTTTCAAAGTACATAATTATTCCGGAGGTTAAAAGGATTACAACCGTACTGGTGGCTGGCTGCATTATCAAAAGCGCGCCGACAACGCCGCAAACAATAAAAAAGGGCAATGCGCCTGACCAAAAATCATTCGTGCGCGCCTTTTTATTAGAAACCCAGGCGGCAATGTAGAGCAGGAAAGTCAGTTTCAAAAATTCTGCTGGTTGGAATACGATCGGCCCCAAATGCAGCCAGCGGCTTGCACCTCCAGCGTGCACGCCCAGCGGCGTGAATACTAATACTAAAAAAACGATGTTGGCTAAAAGCAGAACCAATGCGAACTTCTTGTAGCGCTGGTAGCCAATGCTCATTGCCAAAAAGAAACCTATAACACCGACTAAGAGGCCGGTGTATAGTTGGTGTTTCAAATAATAATAGCTGTCGTTAAATCGGATTTTGCCCAATTCGGATGATGCGCTAGCAAGAATTACCAGTCCGCTTACAGTAAGCAGGAACACTAGTGCGAGCAAGAAATAATCTGGATGCCTGGCAATTTTTTTATAAATATTGCTCATTGCGGGATGATTGATCTTACGAGTGGTCCTCCGTATCTTTCCGGTGCAAATTGCCCGTCCTCATAAGCAACCATGCCGTTTACAACAGTCATCTTTAACGTTTTATTCTTGAAAACGATCAAATTTGCAGACATACCTTCACGCAATGTGCCGCGCTTAGGCAATTCCAGGAGGCGAGCAGGAGTGGCACTGGCCTTCTTGAATAGGCCGGCCAGGGCGTTTGCCCCTTGCGCTTCTGTGTCGAAAAGCAACTCCAAAAATCCCGGAGTAAAATCGAAACCGCGCCAATGTGTCCGGTATGTACCTATTGCAAATGAACCGAACATTGTATTCTCCCTGCTATGTAGCTTTTCGATGTATTTCCAGGAGGGATTTTCCAGGGCGAGCACCACGCGTATGCCGGTTGTATGCAGAAGGTGGATAATCGCCTCTTCCCTGCTCCGAATTCCGCGGTGTTTCATGTAGTTTTCTAGCGATAATCCAATGAGAGGACTTTGCTCCGGAGCATGGACAATTCGTGCCGGCCCAAGGTGTTCTGCTTTTATTTCCGAACAAATTCTCTTGCTGAGCCAGGAATCGGAAAGCTTCTCAAGAATTGTTTCCGTGCTTTCATTCCTTAACCACCCAGGAAGCAGGGTGCGGATATTAAACAAACCGTTTTTGGAAGGCGGAACTACGAACCAAAAGCCGTCGTCGGACCACGCTTCTATGTTTTTTTCCGCAAATTCATGCTGTGCCTTATCCGCGAACGGCGGGAATGTGTCGTAGAGCAAAACCTGTACGCCGGCTTTCGAAAGTGTCTGCAGGCGGGCGAACTCTTTTTTTGATTCTGGCGGACGCGGCAGCGAGAGCACAGCCGGATGTTTATCCAGGGCGTCACAAATATTTTGAAATTCGTGCGCAGAAATCTGTTTTTGGGGCAGCGATACGCCGAGAGCACCCTCTTTTAAGGATTGTTCAATGATTTTTATTGCCCCTTCATTGCTTCCGGCAAAATATTTTGCGGTTTCGTACCCAACCAAACTACCAAAATTTATGCCGAATTTAATTGACTTTACCGAATTTAAAAATTCTTTAAAACTGGTCCAGTTTATATTTATGCGATGGCCGCTGTGTTTGTCCAAAAACAAATGTCCAAGCAGCTTATGGTGGTAGGGGGCCAGCGAGAAACCATTATTGCCGCCTATAGCCGAAGTAATTCCGGATGCAATTGCGTCATTCTGGTCCGGATGCTCCAGGATGTTCAACTGTTCATCGGCGATCGTGTGCATGTCTATTAGTCCGGGAGCCACGTAAGCGCCCTGGCAGTCAATGACGCGGTCAGCTTTTGTGTGCGCCAAGTCGCCTATTGCCGAAATAGTATTCTTCCGTACAATAATATCGCCGCGAAACGGTTCTAAACCGCTCGCATCAACAATATGCGCGTTTTTGAATAACAGCGTCACGCATTAATTATAACAAATTCAATTTTTTGCATTAGCTAAGTTATGCTCACTCCTCGCAACCAACTTCCCGTTCTCGCGAATAAAGGTGATTGTGCCCAGTTCATCTGTCCTTAAAATTGCGTTTTTAGTATGTGCACGCAAGCGCACAAGTGCTTCTTTGGACGGGAAACCGTATGTATTCCCCTCTCCCAATTGTATAACTGAATATTCTGGAGAAATATTCTCAAGAAAACTGTCACTGGAAGAATATGCGGAGCCGTGATGGCCGACTTTCAGGATATTGGCATTCAATACCAGAGAATCGCCTTCCAGCAAGTACGCCTCTATGTTCATTGGAACGTCCGCCGAGAGTATTGCGCTCCAATCCGGCGAACGGACGCACGAGACGATGGCGCTTTCGTTTACGGCTCCGCTTGCGGCAACGAGCGGATCCGGCGACATTATCTTAAACAGCGCATCTGCAGCATGGACCGTGTCGCCTCGGCCAATAGTTATAACTGGAATCTTTTTGCTAGATGCCTGCTCCAGCACAGCCGTCCACTCCGGCGATGTGCTTGAGGAAAAAATACCATTCCATAGTATCGCACCAACGCTATATTTTTTAAGAAGCTGCGGCAGGTCGCCAAAATGGTCGCGCTCCGGATGAGTAATGATAATTAAGTCCAATCTGCGCATGGCGGGCGGCAAAATTCGTTGAAGGGCAGCGCTTGCACCACCGGGCGGCCCGGTGTCGTTTAAAATATGGATGTCTCCGGCAGTTATTAGCTGGCTATCCCCTTTCCCAACATCCAGGAATTGCAGCATATTTTTTGGTGAGTCGGATTTCAAAACACCCAGCCAAACATAAGCGTCGGTGAATATTAATGTGATTAATATTAATGCGCTTACAGTTTCAATCTTTTGCATAATGTTTTTTAATGAAAAATATAACAGCAGCGTAATAAAACGCGAATAAAATATTCCCATTGGATGGTTCGCCGATTGAGGCCCATGGGTTTGCAAAAAAATGTATAACCCAAAGTTCGTACGCTAAAAACGGTTCGGTAAACCATGCGGCAATCGTACTAAATGCGGAACTGACCATTCCCAATGCGCCCGAGATAAAAACCAGGAGCATGGTGATCGGTATGAATGTAGTAAGGGCAACGTTGGCTAAAATTCCCGAGAGCGACGCGCTGCCAAATATGCCGAGCGAAAACGGCAAGACCATAATTTGCGCCGAGGCGCTCATTACCAAGCTTTCTTTCCAACCCAAAAACGAATTGGATGTATTAAAGCGGATTGCACGGGTAATTGATGGTGCAAGATAAACAATTCCTAATAAACTCATAAAAGAAAGCTGGAAGCCAATATCCCAGCGCACTATGCGCGGATCCTGCAAGCCCATAAGGAACGCCGAAAATAAAATTGCGATTGCAATCGAATTTTCACGGCCCAATTCTCCGGCCAATAAGGCAAGACCACCCATAATCGCAGCACGCACAATGGACGGCTCTCCTCCTACCGCAACGACAAATAAAATAATAATAGAGATTGTTATAAAAAATACTAAACGCTTACGAAGCCGTCCCTTAAGCGTTAAACGTATGGCTTCGGCAAGAATCGCAATATTGTATCCGGAAAGTGCAACAAGATGAGTGGTCCCGGAGAGAGCCATGGCCCGCTTGTCTTCTCTGCTGAACTCGGCCCGTTCGCCAACGGTGAGGCCGGCGGCCAAAGCGGCTTCGCGCGGAGGCAGCGAAAGGCTCAAGCCGAAAATAAACTTGCGCTTAACGTTTAACAGACATCTTTTAATTGCGTTTCCGGAACCGTGCGAAGTTATTGTTATTTTACTCATGGAAACAATGGGCAGCTCATAAACAGTTTCAGGACGGCTAGCAGTGCCTTCAAAACTAATCACATCGCCATAAACCGGATAAAGTTCCATGCTGGTTGATACCGCAACTTCGCAGCACAATGGAGGCGGCAACTGAACGATATAGTTTATGGACCCGTAACTATTTTTAGCCGCATCTTTCAATACGACGGCAGATGATGATATTTTTTGTCCGTAAGGAATATTTATGCGCGAATTCTGCCGAAAAATATAAGCGAAATAATATATAGAACCGATAATGAATGGCAAGGCAGACACCGCAACCATTGCAATCGCAGGTTTCCTTAAGAACCAAAACAAAAAGACCCCTAGCACAGTTGGGATCAATAGTTCATAAATATTTTGTATGTAGCTTGCGAGTAGGATTCCGGTGAGGAAAAAGGTGGTTGCGCGTAAAGTTATGTCTGTTTTCGCCATGCAGCGATTTTTTTATGGTTTCCGGAGAGCAGTACCTTGGGGACTTTCCATGGCCGGAGTTGCTGTTGTTTCGAAACGGAAGATTCCGTTTTTTTAATTTTAACGTTCCTCGTGCCGGGGCTAAACTCCGCCGGACGCGAGTAAACCGGATACGATCCTTTTATTTCTTCCAACGACTCTCCTGTGCCCAAAAACCCAGGCAGGAAACGGGAAATTGTTTCTGCTGCCACCATAGCGGCAAGTTCCCCACCGCTAAGCACGTAATCACCTATCGAAAGTTCTTCGTCCGCAATATGCTCGGCTACACGTTCGTCTACGCCTTCATAATGTCCGCAAATGAATATTAATTGGTTATATTTTGAAAGCCGCCTGGCTTCTTTGGCATTTAGCTTCTTCCCGCGCGTGCTAAAAAGTATTATCCGCGATTTATTGCGCGCTTTTTTCCTGGAGCGTTTGCCATTTTTTAAAATGTCCTGCACTGCGCGATATATCGGTTCAACTTTTAGCACCATGCCCGGTCCCCCGCCAAATGGGCGGTCGTCAACCCGGTCTTTGGGTCCCGATAGATAATCGCGGAGGTTGTGCGTGTACACGGAAATAATTTTATTTTTACGGGCGCGCATAAACAGCGATTCGTTAATATACGAATCAAAAATATGCGGGAAAATTGTTGCGATGTCGAAGCGCATATTATTAAAGGGACATTTCTTTCGACGGGTCGATGTTCGGAGGTTGTTTAATTGCGCGGTTTAACGATTCACTTATCGCGCTTCGCAGCTCTTCTATGTTAACCTCTTGCTTCTGGAAATTGTGCTTAGACGTTTTTTCTGATTGTTTCAATTTGCTAAGCGACAGTGTTCCTGAAGATTCTTTAACCGCGGCAGGCGCCTCTTCCAGTTCCGGATGGTCAAAAATACTGGTGCGAAGCGGAGTGTTTTGGCGGTTGTCGTATTCTATGCCCATAGAAGCAAGTTCAGGAGCATAACCTTCTTCCCGAGGCCTTATTCTACGCTCTTCGGCAATCAGTTCGCCCGGCAAGCCGGTTGCTTTTACCTTGGCAAAGCACGATTTGCAATAAACCGGCCTGCCTGGAGTTGGTTCGAATGGCAAAGAAATGTTTTTACCGCACAGCGCACATTTTGCCGGATGGCGAGAGCTGGCTTCACGTTCTTCTGCGCGCACATAAGACGTGTCGCTGCCATTTTCATCGGGCATAGTCATGCCGCTCCACCTGCGTATTTCTTTCTCTACCACCTCGCCCGGGCGGCAATAATTCTTGCGGGACAGTTCAATGATAGCCGGTATTTGGCTCTTGCCGTTTTTAACCTGGAAAGGTAACAAGGTAATAGCCGAAAACGGCCTGCAGGTTACGCCATCCACCATTAATTTTAGATAAATGTGGTAGTTGGGCAGGTTCACCAGGTCCTGTATGGCAAACTCCGGCTCGAATTCTTTTTCCAGAAATTCCGCATCGGCTGCGCCTGCGCGAAAGATGATCATGGTGCCGACGTTACCGAATACGGCATCGCGCACCTTTGTGGACATGTCGGTAATTAATTGTCCGATGTATTGGTGTGCGATTATAAGGTTCAAGCGGTACTTGCGGGCTTCAGACAATATGCTTGCAAAAGAATCGGTGGCGAAGTTCTGGAACTCGTCTACGTACAAGTAGAAATCCCTGCGGTCTTCTTCTGGTACGCGCACACGCTCCATTGCCGAAAGCTGGATTTTGGTGACGAGCATTGCGCCCAAAAGATCGGAATTGTCTTCGCCGATCCTCCCCTTCGAAACGTCAACCAGGAATATTTTCCCGGTATTCATTATTTCGAAGATATCAATCGTACTCTTCGACTGGCCGACAATATTCCTGATGAGGGCAGTAGACAGAAATTGCCCGACTTTGTTCTGTATTGGCGCGATTGCTTCGTTCCTGAATTTTTCCTGCCATTGTTCGTATTCGTTTACCCAGAATGCCTTTACTACAGGGTCGTTAATGTTCGCTATGATTTTTGCCCTGTATTCTTTGTCCACCAAAAGACGCGGGATGCCTAAAAGCGTTGACCCTGGCGTATCGAGCAGGGCCAATACGGCATTGTTTAAAATATATTCCATACGGGCAGACCATACATTTGCCCAAATTTTGGTGAAAATGCCCATGAGCCCAGAAGCCACCAGGTGTTTGTATTTCGGATTGGGCAACTCAAGGATGTTGAAGCCAATATGGTAATCGGGATCTGCCGGATTGAAATAAATAACGTCTTTCATCCGTTCTTCCGGGATTTTGCCAAGAATCGCTTCGATTAACTCGCCGTGCGGGTCCACAACACAAAT
>JAZDEB010000038.1:0-9730 GCA_043809165.1 Candidatus Liptonbacteria bacterium | reverse complement strand
TGACTGGTCCGAACGGCGATCACGAGAGCGATCGCGCAATTTCCGCCAAAGAATGTTTTGAGGGTACGGGAATGCTGGTTAATTCCGGGGAATTTAGCGGCAAGGATTCCGTAAAAGCCGGGTGGGAGATGACCGAAAAGGTAGGAGGTATTAGAAAGATACAATATCATTTGCGCGACTGGCTTATTTCCAGACAACGCTATTGGAGCGCTCCTATTCCTATGATCTATTGTCCGCAGTGTGCTACGAAAGATAATGGAGAACATGCTTATATGCCAGGATGGTACGCGGTGCCAGAAAAAGATTTGCCGGTGGAATTGCCGTTCGTAAAAGATTTTCGTCCTAAAGGCAGCGACCAATCGCCGCTGGCATCGGTAAAATCATTTTACGAAACTAAGTGTCCGGGATGCGGTGGAAAAGCGCGCCGGGAAACCGATGTTTCCGATACCTTCTTAGATTCTGCCTGGTACTACCTCCGTTATTTGAGTCCGAACAATTCCAAGGCGCCATTCGATAAAATACTTAATAAAAAATGGTTGCCGGTAGACATGTATATAGGCGGGGCCGAGCATTCTGTACTTCACCTTCTTTATGTGCGCTTCATCACCATGGTGTTATATGACATCGGTTTTATAAATTTTGAAGAACCGATGGCTAAATTCCGCGCGCACGGCCTGCTTATTAAAGAGGGCTCTAAAATGTCCAAATCAAAGGGGAATGTTGTAAATCCTGACGAATACATAAAAAAATTCGGCGCAGACGCGTTGAGAATGTACTTGATGTTCCTGGCTCCATTCGAGCAGGGCGGCGATTTTCGCGATCAGGGTATTCTTGGTACAACGCGGTTCCTGGAGCGGGCGTGGAAAATGGGAGAACGCGTGGAGAGCAATAAGAGCGGCGCAAAAAACGTAAAAGCGAGGGAAGAGTTGAATCGCGCCATGAACCATGCAATTAAAAAAGTCACCGAAGATATTGCCGACCTTCATTACAATACTGCGGTAAGCGTTTTGATGATCCTTTTAAATGAAATGGAGAAACACAAAGAGCTGAATGGTAAAAAAGAACTCGAAACATTCTTACTGCTCCTCGCGCCTTTCGCCCCGCACATAACCGAAGAATTGTGGCACGAGGTGTGCAAAAACAAATCATCGATCCATGCCGCAAAGTGGCCGAAATATGATGTTAAAAAAATAGTTGAACAGACGTTCACGCTGGTGATACAGGTAAACGGCAGAACGCGGCATACAATTTCCGCGCGTAGGGGTATATCCGAAAAAGAAGCAAAGGAGATTGCTCTAAAAGACGAGCGCGTCCGCAATTACATGGCGGGCAAAAACCCGCAGAAAGTAATTTACGTGCCCGGACGGTTAATCAATATAGTGGTCTAACGGCAACTCTTTTAATTTGTCGGTGCCTACATCCGTTCACTAAGCCGCACCGAAACGTGCATCTCTTTGCCCTTCCTTAATACTGTTAAGTCTGCCTTGTCGTCCACTGCCATGTTGTCCAAATGGTCCTGGATTGAATGGTCGCCATCCACCCTTAAGCCGTTGAAGGCTGTGATTATGTCTCCCAACTTTATGCCGGCTGTATCGGCCGGGCTTCCGGGATGCACACCCGGGTCATGCGGAGTTTCGTTTACCACAATAGCCCCGTAGTTTACCGGCGTATTCATTTCTCTCTGTATTGTGTCGTCAATTAAAAGATAGCGGATACCGAGAAACGGGCGCTTTATGTGTCCGTATGCGCGCAGGTCGGAAAGGTCGCGCCGCGCCGCTTGTATGGGAATTGCAAAGCCAATGTTTTGTGCGCCGAAAACAATTGCCGCATTAATACCGATTGCTTCGCCGTCCATGTTTACCAACGGCCCGCCGGAATTACCCGGGTTGATTGCCGCATCGGTTTGTATGAGGCCGCGCAATTCCTGGGGAGGGGAGTTCGGGTCTTCTCGTGCGGTTACTGCCCGCGACAGTCCTGAAATTATTCCCACAGACACGGTGTTCCTGAATAGCCCAAGGGCGTTGCCGATAGCGAGTACGCTTTGCCCCAGTTCCAATTTTGGGTTTTCGGCCAAAGACACAGGCGAGAGTTTCCTCGCCGCTACCCTCAAGATGGCCACGTCATTTATAGGATCGCGGCTCACAACAGTTGCGACGAGCTTCACGCCATTGTTTAAGATCACCGTATATGCGGCACGCGGATCGTTGATTACGTGTTTGTTGGTGAGGATTAGGCCGCTTTCGTCCACTATGAATCCGGATCCGCCACCAACATCAACCATGCCGTCCTTGTCGGCCATGAATTTAGGGATTTTAATTTTTCCCTTGTGTTTGGCCGCGCTATGTCCCGGCACGAAAGAATATAATTCGTGTGGCTGTTCGCGCTCCACATCCTCCAATTTTTTTGCGATGGCTATGGAAACCACCGACGGCATGACCTTTTTAATGGTCGCGATCACCCGCTTTTCGTCTGACATAAGAATATTGTACCATAATAGAACCTGTCTCGATATTAATCCGAGCCGAACGGGCGTTTTATAAACTCTTCGCGGCGCACCGGGTCAACCCTTATTTTATTTCGGTTCAAAGTTGGAAATCTGGCGGAAGGGGTGGGATTCGAACCCACGTGAGGCTTTTGGCCTACCATCCGATTTCGAGTCGGTGCCATTATGACCGCTTTGGTACCCTTCCAAGGTCAACTTATTATTGCCCGAAACAGGGGATTTGGGCAAGCTGTAATAACTTTACAAAAGGCATATAAAATGTAATCTGTAATAGTTAAATAAAAAGTAGCCCTCGTAGCTCAATTGGATCAGAGCGGTTCCGTCCTAAGGAAAAGACTAGAGGTTCGAGTCCTCTCGAGGGTACACGCATGACGGTATGATTTGCCTTTCGGGCAAGACAGCTCCCCTTAGGTAACCCGCGAAATATCACGCTCGGGTTCTTTCCGTCGCCCAAGTTCGAACATCCTATACAGTTCACCAGGACAGGATTCGAACCTCTAGTCGACTGACTCCTGGTCGCTCGGGCGCGGAATCAGTGTTGGGAGCGCGGCGTGCGATGTATTCTATACACTCGAGGAACTGGCTTGCGATAGCCCTGGCCTCCTCGGGTTCAAGCGTTCGCTTGAACACTCTCTTCGTTATCTCGATGAACTCCTGTATCTGTGAGTCGGTGAGGTGCATGGCACCATGAGGTAAGTGACGCGACCTTTCGCGCCAAGAATACGGGACATAGACGTAAGGCGATAGACGTACGGCCGTCAATGCAAATGGGCGTCTTGCGCAAGACAATGCGTGCGCTATACTTAAGCACAAATGGAATTGCCGAACGACAATATTGGGAAGGGGAGTAGTCGCGAACGGTTTCTGCGGTCGTTCGCAAATATACCCATGAGCGCCAGGGGTGAAGTGATTGCCGTCCTCGACGAGGAACCCGTGAGCTGGCGGGCGGCATACTTGGAGGTTAAGAACGACACGGTGCGCGGGAGGACGATCCTCGACCAACTTGAGAAACTCAATATCATATGACCACGAACACACCAATGGAAGTGAGCGAGGAGCTAAAGCAGCTTGTGATAGCCAGGTTAGACATGATCCCGAACCATGTCCGCGTATCGGTAGGATCAGAAGGAGACTTCACGCGTGCTGAATTGATTGCGCGTGTGCAAAGTGAGGATAGTGTCGGTCGCGAGGTTATGCGGTCGCAACTCGAGTTCTTGCGGGCGATGAGCGGAGGCCGGCTTCTCGATGAGGTGAATACAAACGATGCCTAAGCATGCCCAGTCCCTTCTTGGTGACCAGGCCTGAGTACGAACTAGTCACCCGATACTTCTATCGGTGGGCAGAGCCGGTGATCGAAGAGGCAACCCGGAAGGGCTGCGAGATAATCGACCTGGATCACGACAAGGCCAACCACGACAGATTGGTGGGTACGCTTCGGAAGAAACCTACCAAGATGCTTGTGATGCTGAACGGCCACGGCAACAAGACAACCATTGCCGGGGACGGACACAAGGCGATGGTTGACGTAGCCGACGCAGATTGCTTCAAGGGTAAGATTGTGTACGCTCGAGCATGCGAATCCGCTGCTGAGCTCGGGCCGGCCGCAGTGCTGAAGGGCGCCGTCGCGTACATCGGTTACGACATACCATTCACCTTCCTGCATGAGGGAAAGTCAGCCACACCTCTCGAAGACGAGACGGCCGCGCTATTCCTCGAACCTTCAAACGCCGTCTGCGATGCTCTCCTTAAAGGTCACTCTGCGGGGGAGGCGAACGCCAGGTCTCGCGCGAAGTACCGGCACAACATTCAGCAGATCTTGATTAGCGATGCCAAGGGTGAGTACTCTTATGCGCTCTCATTCCTCTTCGATGATATGGAGCACCAGTTGTGCCTTGGCAATCAGGACGCACGCGTGTAAGTAGTCATGCAGCTATAGTGGTGTGTCCGAGGAGCTTCCCCTCGTGCATCCGCACGACTTCCTTCACCGCCGCGACCGTCTTCTGGAACTCATCCGAGGTAGAAAAGGTTCGAATGTCCTCTACGCCTGCGCACAACATGCCAAATGCCAAGTTTGCAGCGTATTTAAATATGCTATACTTTGTCAAAAGTCCAACAAATAAAAACCATGGATATTAATAATTCAAACGGGGCCGGTGCGCAGGTTGCCGAGAAGCCGTCGCACAATCCCATTGCCGCCCTTTCGTATCTCGGCATTTTAGTTATCGTTCCGCTTCTTGTGGCAAAGGATGATCCGTTCGTAAAATTCCATGTCAAGCAAGGTATAGTTCTCCTAATCTCGTACGTGGTTGCTTCTGCGGTGATGATAATTCCGATTCTCGGCTGGATTGCGGGGGTATTACTCTTTTTGATGAACGTGGTGCTCATGATTATGGGGATTATCCATTCATTGAATGGCGAAGAAAAGGAATTGCCGGTGATAGGGAAGTACGCGGAGAAGTTCAATTTCTAATCGAATTTGGATAGAGTGTTTTACGAGGGGTCATGGGAAATGAATTTGCATACAGCAAAAATTTCATTATAATCCTCTCGTTCGGGCCTGTGGTGAAGCGGTATCACATAATCATGGCATGATTAAGTTAGGGGTCCGACTCCCCTCAGGTCCACCACTAAATTAATTTCCTTCGGTGCGGATAAGCCGTGCCTGTATCACCGTCCTCTGCGATGCGCCGCCAATAGGATAGCATGTTACCAAGTCAATTTCGGAACCGTTTACCGGGCCGCTAAGTAGTTCATCCGTATCTTTTTTTGAAAGCGTGCGGTGCGCAAAAACCTGGTAGTAATATTTTTTATTGCCGTCGGTTACATAAAACTCGTCCGGAGGGTCGAGGTGGTTTATTAATGTAAACACATAAGCATAATCGCCGTGGTACCAGGTGGCCTTGGAGCTGTGCCCCAAAAGCACTGCGCGCCCGTTCGCGCCCGGTATTACCGAACCAGGATACAAGCCAACACCTCCTTCCAAGCTGGCCAATATTGCACTTTTGGAAGTCCCTTCGGGAATTACGATCGGAGAAGTTGTTTCGATTTTCGGCACATGCAAAACTAATTTATTTAACGACGAAGCGGGGAAACCGGTTGCGTAAGCAGTCGCGCCGGATATTGTGCCGGTGGCCGAAACAGAAATATTGGCAGCCGCGGTCAATTGTATGATGTCGCCGTTTTTTAAATCGGCATTCGCAAGCGGAGAATTAAGGAACAGGGCGTATCGCAAGTCGCGCCAGAAAGCGCTGCCGTTAAAAAACAAAAAAGAGAAAAATGTCGTGAAAAAAAATAATATTAAAAAGATATTCAAGTCGCGGACCAGGTGCAGCGACCTTGTCTGTTTGTGAGGATCAGAAAAGTTTACGGCTTGCATACTGTTCGTTTCTTATTACTGCGATAAGCTGCTTTCCGAGGTTGCAGACGACGGAGTAATCATAGCATGGCGTAAATCGTTCGTATTCGAAAGAGCGGCATACCCGAGGAGCGCCAAAATTACAATCGCTCGCGCAGCCATAGTTATTGGTACGGAGCCCGCGCGTACAAGCACGAACGCAAGAGAGATTATTATTAGCACCATAAAGGCCAGCGCAAGTATTTTTATCTTTGCGGATTGAGGCATTTTCGCCGCCACCGATTTAATTTTTTCTAAAATGTTTTGCGGAGCGGCTTGCGAAGTACCCAGCACTTCCGGCACTGAGCTGGACGGCCGCCCGGTTATGTTAAGCGTGCTTACGGTAGTGGTACTGTGAATAATAGTGGATGTTGGCATCGGCTTGGTGGAAGTTGCGTTTGGTTTCGCGCCAGTGCGCGCGCCGGTTGTAGACGTAGGTGATGCAGTCGAAGTGGTCGATGTTTTGGTCGGCGCAGGGGAGCCAAAATATTCCGCAACCACAATGCTCGGATGTCCCTGGAGCATCCCTTGTTCAACCGCAATGCCGATTTCGGTAAAGAGCGGGCTTAAAATGTTTGCGCGGTGCGTAGGTGAATTCATTAACGCGTTTTGTACGTCCAAGGCGGAAGCATAATCGACAGCAAGGTTCTCCCCGGCTGCGCTATAGCGGTAGCCGATATTTTTCAAAATCTGCCACGGCGTTTTTCCGGCAGGTGAAGTGTGTGCGAAATAATCGTAAGCGAACATGTCGGTTGCTTTGGTTTCTGCCGCTTGCTCCAGGGTCGGATTAACCGAAAGAGTCGGCAATCCAGCCGCACTGCGCGCAGTATTTGTAAGTGCTACCATTTCATTTTTAGAAAAAGTTACCGGCTGGGTAAGCGAAGCAAGATCGGTAATGCGCAAATACGTAGGTGCCAAAATCAACACAAGCGCCGCAATAAATGCGACGCTTGTGCCAATCCACGAAAGTATGTAGGGAACCTGCCCGTTCCGTTCGCTTGGGCTGAATACATCGGCGAAGGACTCCAGGAAGGCCCGTAAGATCATTCCTTTATTGTAAGTAATCCGGGTCCGGATGAGAAGCCTTGTGCTTTTCCTTGGCCTTGTCGCGCATGGCGAGAATAATCTTCGCCATATCCTGTTCAGAGCGGGAATCGTTTTCTTGGGTTGTGATAGGTGCGGCGGGTGCAATAGCTATAACAGGTGAGACAGGTGCAACTTTTGCGCCCGGAACCGGTTCAACCGCGCTGCCGGCAAAAGCCAACATTGAATGGTCAAACCAGCCAACGCGCTTGCCTGCGAAGAACAATGCGAGAGCAAGGGCGAAACCGATCAGTATAGACAAGCCGAGAGTGTTATCCGAACCGGTTACGATATCGGATACGCCCAATACCTGCCCGCGGTTCTGTATGGTTACGGTTGCAGTTGCGCTGCCGTAGGCATAGGTGCCGCTGGTAGAATTGACGTTGGCCGTATTCGTAATCACTTGCTGCGGGACGTTAGCGTAAACAGTCACGCGGAAGCGGATGTCGCGCTGTTGGCCCGGGTTTACTATGCCGATGTTTACTCCGCCGGTTGTAATGCCGTCGCCAAGAGGCGAGCCGTCAATCGTGGTCGAGCCAGGTACGTAGAACAACTGGTTCGGGAGAATATCCTGTACGGTGAACGATTGCTGCGACCCGGTGTTATTCATCACCATAATTTGGAATTCGAGCACATCCAAGCCCTGGGCCTGAGTATTCTGTTGGAATATGGTCTGGCCGAGGGTAATGTTGCGTACCAGTTTGGTCACCTGCAAATTTCCGCTGCCGCCGCCACCAGTATTGGTCGTAAAGTTATTTATCGCGCCCTGTAGCATTGCACCGCCACACGGGTTAGTAGCAACCAGGCGGAAGTAATAAGTAATGTTCGGTTGCAAACTGTAGATCGCAGTAGAAATTTGCTGGGTATTGGTCCCGGTGAAAGTTTGCGAAGCAGTTTGCTGGCTCAAATTATTCGGATCAGTGCCGTACTGGAAGTATGCGTAGGTAGTCTGTCCATTTGGGTTAACCGAGCCATTAAGCACCGCACTAGTTTGCGTTATACCTGTAGCGGTAAGGGTGGTGATGGTCGGGGGAGTGCAGCTGCCGCCGCCGGTAGTGAAGCTGAGTATTGCGCCGAGTATATTCGAACCGCCGCACGGGTTGGTCGCAACCAGACGGAAGTAATACGTAGTGTTGTTCTGTAGCCCAGTTACAAGTGCGGGCACTTGCTGTACGCCATTTCCGCTAAACGACTGCGTTGCAGTTTGCTGGTTCAGATTGTTCGGATCGGTACCGTACTGGAAGTAAACACTGGTGGTCTGGTTGCCGTTCGGGTTAACCGTACCCATCAAGGTTACTGAGGTCTGAGTAAGGTTATTGTAGCCGGTTGTGATTACGGTCGGTGCAGTGCAGGTGCCTCCATTGGTATAGAAGGTAATGAACTGGCCAAGCACATTCGAACCGCCGCACGGGTTAGAGGCAACAATGCGCACATAATATGTAGTGTTGGCCTGTAAGCCGGAGATGTTGGCAGTTACGTTTTGCGCGCCAGTTCCACTAAAGGTTTGCGTTGCGGTGGAGGTGAGGTTTGCCTGGTCGGTACCATATTCGAAGTGCACATTAGTGGACTGCCCGTTCGGATTTACGGTTGCATTAAGCTGCGCAGAATTTTGCGTGACATTGCTGGCCGCAAGTGTAAGCACGGCGGGCGCAGTGCAGGAAGTGCCACCGGTGGTGAAGCTGTGGATTTGGCCAAGCAAGTCATTGCCACCGCAGGGATTGGTGCCCACAATGCGGAAATAATAAGTAGTATTTTGCGTAAGGCCGGTAATATTTGTCGAAATCAGCCGTATAGCATCTCCGCCTACAGTTTGCGCAGCGGTTTGCTGGTTCAAGTTGTTCGGATCGGTGCCATATTCGAAGTGCACAGTAGTGCTTTGACGGCGCGGGTCAACCGTTCCCTGGAGCGTGGCTGAATTGGTAGTTACATTGATTGCGTCTAAAGTTGTTATAACTAAATTTACCGTGCACTGCCCGTTGGTGTTCAAGGTCAGGAACTGGCCGCGTATATCTGCGCCGCCGCACGGGTTTGAAGCCACAACGCGAAATACATACTGGGTGTTCGGAGTGAGGCGGTCAATGACAGCACTCACGCTCTGTGCTCCGGAACCGCTTACGGTCTGGTTGGGAGTGGAGGTAAGCGAATTCTGGTCCACTCCGTATTCGAAGTGATAAGTAACAGTACGGCCGCGAGGATTAATGGTTGCATTAAGCTGCGCGGAGGTCTGGGTAATATTGGTAGCAGAAGCAGTGGTTACCGCCGGAGCAGTGCAGGTTGGGGGCGGGGGAGTGCCGCCGCCGGCATTACAATCAACTCCCCAGTTAAGGACTACACCGAAACCCTGTCCGGCCAGAGTATTGCCGCTTGCATCGGACCACGAAACATCCGCCTGATACCGGCCGCACTGTACGTCCGCATTCGGATCCCAGGACACAGTATAAGTTCCGCGGCTCTGGTTTGCTGTTACGCTCAAGCCGGAACCGGACTCTGCGGTTGTCGGCGTGCAGCCTGCAATATTGTTATGGAAAGTAGCAGCGCGGAAATTAACCCCGCCCTGCGGGATATTGAAAGTAGAAGTGAAGGGCTGTGATGCACTGGAGCATGCCTGCGCCTCATTTATCACTGGCGCACTGGAAACGTGCAGAACCTGCACGCTTACTGCGATACCGACCAAAAGCACCACGGCACCAAGCACACGCGATTTATTGTTTAAGTTGGTCATTTGCGTATTTTTCGGAATCTGGAGATGG
>JAZDEB010000037.1:0-10517 GCA_043809165.1 Candidatus Liptonbacteria bacterium | reverse complement strand
TCTATTTCTTAACGCACGTTTCGTGGATGTTCAATACTGCCTTAACCGCATCGCCCACCGAAATATTATTTTGCTTGTATATAACGTCCGTAACGTCGCCAACCGCCCAGATACGCGAATGGGAAGCTTTCTCGTTTTTCGGGTCCACTATTACTTCTCCGATCGCATTAACATTAACCAAGCTCTTAACGATACTTGCATTCGGTATCGCGCCGATTTCCACAAACACGCCCTGGACAGGTAATCCTTTAATCCCACCACCGCCAGACGCTCCGTCCGCTGCTCCACTTCCGTCCGAAATATCTTTATACCGCAAACCGCTTACAGAACTTTCGCCCAAAATTTCCACGGTTTCCGCCATGGTAATAACCTGCACTTTTGGGTTAGTTTTAATCTTATCCTGCGTTACCTGGTCGCCGCGAAGAGCAGTGTTCCGTTCTAATAGATAAATTTTCGTGGCATACGGCAAAAGGTCTATTACCGCTTCCAAGCCGGCATTGCCTCCGCCGATAACAGCCACGTTTTTGCCATCGAATAGCGGTGCATCGCAAATAGAGCAGTAAGCAACGCCCTTGCCGTCCAGGCGGTCTTCTCCGGGAACGCCCAACCGGCGGCGCTTGCTGCCGGAAGCCAATAGTAAATATTTTGTTTCCAAAGTTTTCCCATTTTTAGTTTTTACCAATAACCCATCTGTAATTTCCGAAACGGAAACCGCTAAATCGCCTTCAATAACCTCGATTCCCTCCTGGGCTTTGAGGTGCTCTTCTAGCGCGCGCGCCAGGTCAAAACCGGAAATTGATTTGGTGCCGATCCAGTTCTGGATATCCGCGGAAACCAATGACTGCCCGCCGAACGATTCAGTGACCAGTACGGTTTTCATTTTTTTGCGCGCAGCATACACGCCGGCCGCCACGCCTCCCGGACCTCCGCCAATTATTACTAAATCGTACATTTTATGTTCATCGTTATTTTACCTTCCCTTCATCGCGCTTTTGCATGACTATCTGCCAAACACCGGTTAAGACCAAAATACCACCGAAAAGTGCGTTAGTCCAAACTATGACAGTTTGCGAAGCCCCAAGCGTCCACGGCGAAACAATAACCAAAATACCGAGAACTAATTGTGCCCACTGCATATTATTTTTTAAGGTAATCTTCGATTATGGCCTTAAATGCAGAATACGTAGAGCCGGATGGGACCGCTTTTCCGTTGATGAATGCCGACGGTGTTCCGCTCACGCCCGCTGCGGTACCATTCTCATATTCATCGGTAACGTCTTTCACATACGTCTTATTGTTGTAGCATTGCGTGAATTTGGATACGTCCATGCCTAAATCCGTAGCAATGTTTATAAAAAACGCTTTGTCCATGTTGCCGTTGTTTTCGTTGGCGTCTTTTTCTTCGGCGGTATATACGGCATCATGGAACGGCCAGAACTTGCTCTGGTCTTTCGCACACTGGGCAGCGTTCGCTGCATCTATTGATTCCTGCCCCAGGAAAGCGAAATCGCGGAAAATTATTTTTACTTTGCCGCCCTCAACATAATCCTTCCTTACCTGCGATTCGGTTTGCGAGAAGAACCGCGCGCACCATGGGCATTGGTAATCGCCGTATTCAATTAAAGTAACCGGAGCGTTCGCATCACCGAGTACTACGTCGCGCGGCAGAAGATCAGAAACGTTTACGGTCGGCGTACCATTTTCTGTTGAAGTGGCTTTCGCGGCAGCATTGTTCTTTACGGGGAGACTGCCGTCCCTGGTCGTATATATAAGCGATCCTGAGATCAAGATTCCTGCAACCAGGATGCTGATTGGCAGGAAGCGGTCCGGCTGAGTTGGTTGTTGTTCCATGGATATTAAGTATAGCAAGCATTGAAAAATCGGTAAATAAACGTTATTATCCGTGCATAGTTCCATGTCGCTCTCGCATCGCGTAAAGGTCTTTTTTTTGGTGGTGGGAGATATTATTGCGCTTTACTTGGCGCTTCTTGCTACTCTCTATGTCCGCTACCGCTCAGCCTGGCTAATTGAGCTAACCAATAGCCATCTTCTGCCGTTCAGTATTATTTTCGTTTTGTGGCTCACGGTATTCTACGTTGCCGGCTTATACGACTTGCGCCGCCTGCGCAATAACCTGGAATTTTTGAAAATGTTGAACCTGACCATTGCCGCCAATGCGGCGCTAGCGGTCGCCTTTTTCTATTTAATCCCCGTTTTCGGCATCACGCCAAAAACAAACCTGTTTGTGTTCCTGGTTATTTACGAAATTATTGCAGTACTGTGGCGGCGTTCTTTCAATCGTTGGACCGCTCTTTCGCAACCCCTGGCCTACATCACTCTGGTCGGAGAAAGCCCGGCGATGCGAGAGCTTTATGAATTTTTGGGAACGAACCCTCAGCTCGGGTTTAAAATACGCGCCTGGATAAGCGAAAGTGAATTGCGGTTGGAAGACGGCGGCACCGAGCCGCTTCGGGCTGCGGTACAAAATGGGCCAACGGAATTATTGGTAGTTTCCCGCGACTTAAGGCGCGATCCGCGTTTGGCAAAATTGCTTTATGAGTTATTCGCAAACGGCTTAAGCATCCACGATGTTCCTTCTTTTTATGAAGAAGTGTTCCGGAAAATTCCAATCAACGAGATTACAGAAGAATGGTTTTTCGATAAAATTGCAGGACACCACCGTTTTTATGATGGCCTGAAGCGTGCAGCGGAAGCGATTATGGCATTACTCATGCTCATAGTCCTCTCCCCCGTATTCTTGTTAATTGGTTTGCTGGTAACCACGACTTCATCGGATGCGGTCATCTGCGCGCAAATACGCATTGGGCGGCGCGGGCGGCCTTATACGCACTACAAATTCCGCACTATGAAATCCTGCACCGAGAAAGATGGGCCAAAATGGAAACAGGGCGGCAACCGCGACCCGCGCCTTACCTGGATCGGCAGGTTCCTTGCGCCATCACATCTTGATGAATTGCCACAATTGGTAAACATTTTGAAAGGAGAACTGTCATTTGTAGGCCCGCGGCCGGAACGTCCTGCATTCGTGGAAATGCTCCGCCGCGAGATCCCCTATTACGACGTGCGCCACATAGTGAACCCGGGAATCACCGGCTGGGCTCAAATAAACTACCACTACGGCAGCTCGGTCCAGGATGCCGCCGAAAAACTGCGCTATGACCTGTATTACATAAAAAACCGCTCACCGATTATCGATGTAGCGATTGTTATCAAAACTGTTAAAACGTTTTTCTCGAACCCTGAATAGGCCGCATAAACCGCAAATAAAAATTAAATAAAATTTATGAAAATAATAGCAACCGGCGGGGCGGGTTTTATCGGGAGCCACATTGTTGACGCCTACATTGCCAAGGGCCACAAGGTTGTAATCATAGACAACCTGGTAACCGGTTTTAAAAATAATATCAATAAAAAAGCAAAATTTTATAAAGCCGACATCGGCGACCTGGCTCTAATGGAAAAAATATTTAAGCGCGAGCGGCCGGAAATAGTGAATCATCACGCAGCGCTTGTCGCGGTAGCAGAATCCATGCGCGACCCGATGCCCACTTTTGCAACTAATGTTTTGGGCACCGCAAATGTTTTGGTTGCTTTCGGCAAATACGGCAAAGGGCCTCACCGCAAATTTATTTTTTCTTCAACAGGCGGCGCCATATATGGCTCGCCCAAAAAACTCCCTGCGGACGAATACGCTCCCCCACAACCGCTTTCCCCGTATGCGCTTTCCAAGCAAATGGGTGAAATGCTCATAAAATATTATTCAACACAATATAAATTCCCCTATTTTATCTTTCGCTACTCCAATATTTACGGCCCGCGCCAGAACCCGAAAGGCGAAGCGGGAGTAGTAGCCATATTCGGCGGCTTGATGAAGCGCGGCGTGCGTCCTACTATTTTCGGCGATGGCAAGAAATCGCGTGATTACGTATACGTAGGCGACGTCGTTAGGGCAAACTTGCTTGCTTTAAGCAAAGGCAAAGACGATACTGTAAACATCGGCTGGGGAGCAGAAGTAACGGATAACATGATTTTTAGCGCAGTCGCTCACGCAACCAGTTTCGGCGGAAAACCAATTTATGCCCCGTACCGTAAAGGCGAAGTTTACGCGGTATCACTCAGCGCCAAGAAAGCCAAAAAAGTATTAGGATGGCAGCCGGAAATTTCCCTAATGGATGGGATTTCGCGGACGGTGGCTTCAATATAAATTTAAATAGGTTCAAATAGGGATAGAAAAGGAAATGTAAGTGTTTTTTGAAGGTACTTTTGGCTTCTGGTGCCGCCAAAAAAACATTTACCCTTCCTTTTATTTATTTTTATTATACTTTTTATTAGAAAGTTCCAAATAATTAGCCAGAAGCCAGGAGCTTGATTGCACCTTCCCGCCCTGCCCGATATTGAAAATCATTTGCGTACCGATCTCTTCGCATGCACCAACTTCCGGTATATTGTGCTTTACCCTGTCTCCGCCGTTCGCAAAAATATGCGGCTTTATAATTTTTAATTCGCGGCAGACGCTCATGTCTTTAACGTTCTTGGGATGCCTGGTGATAAACACTTCGTCTACTGAGCGCAGCGCTTCGATCACCTCTCTGCGCTCTTTTTCGCTCATAAATATGTATCCTTTCTTGGCGCGCAACCAATTGTCGTTATTTAAGATAACAACCAGGTAGTCACCCAGTTTTCTGGCTTCCTCAAACATGCGCACATGGCCAACGTGCACCGGATCAAAGCCGCCGCTTACGGCAACTACCCTTCCTTTACGTTTCGTGCTCTTTTTCTTCATAAATTTGACGCGCTTCTCAAACGCGCCGTAATAATGCTAATGTAATCTAAATGTTCGGCAAAATCAAGAATTTCCTGTTCCATAATACATCCACCAGGCAAACGGTGGCTAAAAATACTTTCTGGCTTTCGGTAGCCCATGTCGGCGGGCGGGCGCTCCGCGCCATAATCATTATTTATGCGGCGCGCGTTTTGGGTGCGTCCGAATGGGGCGCGTACAACTATGCCATTACCCTAGTGGCCTTTCTAACCCTGTTTGTAGACCTGGGTATCTCGAATATCCTTACGCGCGAAACTGCGCGGACCACCGACCCGGAACGCAGGTACCGGATAATCTCCACTTCGTTCGTGATGAAAGCCACCCTTATTGCTTTTGGCGTGCTGATTGTGGTTTTCCTCGCCCCGCACATGACTAAGATTGAAACTGCCAAGGCGCTTTTCCCGATCGTTGCCTGGATTTTAGTTTTTGATTCGCTGCGCGAGTTCGGCTTCGCCTACTTGCGTGCGATAGAAAAAATGGAATGGGAAGCGGTGCTCACCATGGCCATGAACGCCATAATTGTAATTTTGGGATTTGTATTCCTGGCATGGCGGACCGACGTGGTTTCGTTTGCCTATTCATATGCGCTGGGCACTGCGGTGGGCATGGTTTCCACTGTTTACGTTTTGCGCGACAGCTTTAAAAATATCCGCAAATATTTTTCCCCGCATCTTATTAAGGAAATATTGGCAACCGCTTGGCCGTTTGCTGTTTCGGGAGTTTTGGGGATGCTCACCTTGAATACCGACGTAATCATAATCGGCTGGTTCCGCGATGCCACTGATCTCGGATATTATTCCGCGGCTATCCGGTTAATCCAACTACTATATTTATTGCCTAGCATAATTTCTATAAGTGTACTGCCGACGTTCGCCCGCACTGCGATGGTTGATAACGTAAAGTTCCGGCAGATTTTCGAGCGCATCGTAAGCATGATGTTTCTGGTGGCCATACCAATTGTAGTTGGCGGCATTATTACCGCCGGTCCGCTCCTGACTTATGTATTCGGCTCCAGCTACGCCCCGGGTACGCTTTCTTTCCAATTGCTTTTATTGACTTTGCTAATCGATTTCCCGGCAGTAGTGCTTTCCGCAGCCGTATTCGCATACAACCGCCAAAAAAACCTCATTTTATATTCGGCAATCGGCGGTGTTGCGAACGTAATCTTCGACCTGGTCCTCATTCCGCGCTTCGGCATATCCGGATCAGCGATAGCCACGATCGGCGCGCAGCTTTTAAGCAATATTTATCTTTGGTACATCTTGAACCGAATAAATAATTTCTCAATCCTAAAACACCTGCGCAAAGTTTTTATCGCGGCGATAATAATGAGCGCGGTTACGCTTACTTTATCCCAACTTTATTTCCACGGCTCCCCGCTCCATGTACTCCTCGTAATAGCCGGTTCAATCCCGATATACTTCGGGGTGCTTTATTTCTTGCGTGAAAAATTATTGCTGGAGATCCGTACTACCCTACAACCAGCCGTTTCAGGCGTGCCAGCAGGCGATGTATCGGCCGCCGCAGTGATTCAGGAAGAAATGCGTAGAAGTATTGGAGCTGATTAAGCGCGAGCGCCGGCAAGTAGTGCGGATATTTATTTTTATAACGCTTCATTATCATTAACGACGCCTTAAGGTGCGGCTTTAATTTTGATATTGAAGTATTCCCGCCGGTCATGGTGTAAAAGCTAAAATACTCCGGGAAATTATATAGTTTGCCTATTAGCCCGGCCTTCATCCAAAAATCACGGTCGCCGGAATAACGGGTGGTCTCATCGTACCAGCCGACTTTATCGCCCAGCGAGCGCGAGAAAAGAGTTGTGGAATTAGCCATCGGGTTACTAAAAAGCATGCGCGCACGGATCGCCCCGTCTTTTCCGGCTTCAAATATCTATAAAGTTCTTTTCCTGTCTGGTCCACCACTACTACTCCCCCACCGCAGCCAACATACTCCGGATTTTTTCCTAAAAAACTTAATTGTTTTTTTAACTTTTCTCTATCGCACCACGGGTCGTCGTCGTCGATCATGGCGATATATTCGCCGCGGGCGATTTTGAAACCCTGGTTATAATTTTTTGAGATGCCCTGGTTCACCTCGCTCCTTACGTACCTTATGCGCGGCTCTTTTTTCTGCCATTCTCTTACTGTCTCCGGAGTATTGTCGGTTGAACCGTCGTCGGTGATTACGATTTCCCAATCGGAAAAACTCTGGGCGCGGATGCTTTCTATGGTGGGGCCTAAGGCGTGGGCACGGTTATAGGTAGCGAGAAGGATGGTGATGCGCGGGGCGGTAGACGGAGCGCTGCCGGATAAATTAGATAACATATGCAATCAATAATAGCAAAGAGAAATCTCTTTGACAAACACAATTAAATTTGCTATAATATTGAACACTTCCGAGTTCGGAAGTTCGCAATCTTGAAAACTGTACAACATGCGCACTGCGCATGGGGAGGTGATGACATGGCCGGAATCGTGAAGGAAAGCTTCGCCGGTCTGCAGACGCTTTCCGGCGGCACGCGCACCGCCGTGAAGACGGTGCGCCCGTGGCAGGCGCCCCTCGTCTATCCGGACGCGGAGCACCCCTGCCCGTTCTGCACACGCCAGCAGACGGACGAGCACTTCGTTCGCCGCGCGGGGATGGAGTGGAAGACGTTCGCGAACAATGCGACGCCCTTCCCGTACCACCGCCTGCTTGTCCCCGACCGTTGTTGGCCGGAGAGCTTGCTCCGTCGTCTCGGCGGCGCGTTGACCCTCAAGGTCATGATCCAGCTCGCGCTCGACGAGCTCGTTCGGACCCGCCCGCAGATTTTCCCGACATGGATCTACACTCACATCGGGTACGGCTCGGGGCAGAACTTCCCGCACCTGCACTGGCACCTCTGCGGAGCGCCCGGTACCGTGCCACCCGCGCGAACGAACGGGTTCCCGCCGGACGCGGCGACGCTATTCGACTCGAAGTACGCCAGCAGCGCGGCTTGCGGCGTGCGGGCCGGGCAGGTGCTCATCCTGCCCAAGGAGGAGGGCGTCCTCTGGAATGACACTGCGGCCCGCGCCGATCTTATTGAGCATGCGCACCGCGTGGTGAAAGTGTTCAACCGGAGGTTCAACAAGCCGGACTACTGCCTCTTCTTCGCCCTGAACGACGCGGAGGACTGGCACTGCCGATACACCCCCATCCTCAACAACTGGGGAGGCAGCGAGTTCGCCGCCCTCGAGTACGAGACCCCGTTTGTGCTCCCCTGGCCGCACGAGGCCACCGTGGAGTATCTGCTGAAGGAGGAGTGATGGACATATCGTCGCGCCACCGGAACTCGTCCTGAAGAACGCGATGGACTGCTACCACGTGGGCGGTGCAATCGCCGGCGTGCACAACAACAAGTACCTTGATGCCTTCAGAAAGGAGGCGAAGCCCCGTAGCGAAATCGCGCGGGGTTTTCAATTTTTTATAGCATGCCTATCTTACATACCCCATTACGTTAACATTGACTATTTCTATATTTTTTGTATAATATTGCCAGCTAATTTGATACATCCTGGATATACTAAAAGCTGAAGTTTTAACTCTTGTCTCACCGAGGTGAACTGATGCAGCAATCACTGCTTAACCTGGTCGTTGCGGGCGGCGGAGAGGGCACCTACGGAAGACTGTGGAAGGCTATCACCGGCGCCAATCCGGCGCTCGACATGCGGCTGGCCGCAGTGATGGACACCAAGCCGCTCGAAGAGCTCGATCCGCGAATGCAGAAGATCATCGCGGACAATGGCGTGGACTTCGTCCGCGTCATCCGCTCCAAGGACGGGGGCATGCGCTTCTCCGAACCACCCAAGAGCTACAACAACCCCGTGTTCGTCGTGATGTCCCCGAACGATTCGCACATGGCCTGGGCCAAGTACGCCCGGAACAACGACTCCAGGGCCTTCGTGGAGAAACCGGTAGCCACCTCCATCGGAGATGCCCACACGTTCGCCGCCATGGCCCACGACAAGCCCGGCCGACTCTATGGCGTCGAGTTCTGCACCGACGGCAAGGGCTTGGGGCTCCTGCTCGCAGCAGGCAAGATCGACCAGAGCGACCTGCGCTACGGCTACCTCGAGATCAAGGCACCCGAAGGCATGGACCCCTACGGCATCTACGACACGTTCGCTCACCGGATGGGTCCGCTGCGTTACGTAACCGGTACGCTTCTCGAAGGACAAGGGACAACCGCAACAGCCGATCACCGCCCATGGCTCCTCGAGGGCCATCACGGCGGCATGATCCGCGACCTCGCATCGCACCTCTTCGGCCCCCTGTGGGAAGCCGGCCTGATAACCAGCGAGACCGAGAACACCCAAGTCACCCTCGGCTACCACGACCCGGGCATGGAACCCGGAAAGTGGAGGCCGCTCGCCTCTCCCGAAGAGGGCGAGACCTTCGCACGCATGGTCGGCAGCTTCCGCGGCCCGCAGCAGAACAGGGTGGAATTCGATCTGCGCGTGGGCAAGTACTGGCCCAAGAACAACTGCATGCTGGCCCTGCAGTTCCAGCACGGCACCGCCGTACTGAGCTACGAGAAGCCCTATACCTTCCAGTTCGAATGCGCAGGGGAAGATCCGGTCTCCATCTCGGTGACGGCCGACCCCTACGCGCTCACGCTGCTCGACTTCAGGCAGTTCTCTGAAGGCCGCCAAGATGGGCACATCGAGAGAGCCGTGGCTATCGTAGAATTCAACGAGACCATGCGCTATCTCGGCCTGAGGGCCCTGGGGCTCTGACCTCCAACATCCAGGACGAACAACAAAGAAGCCGCACGGGCAACCCGCGCGGCTTTTAGTTTGCACATAGCAAAAATATTCTGTATTATTGCTGCAAAATATGACCGATATTAAAGGTGTTGCCTTCGACCTGGAAGGCACGGTGGTTGACGTTGAAGCCGCCCATCATCGCGCTCATCTTGCCATAGCGAAAGAAGCCGGAGTTACGCTCACCCTCGACCAGGCGCTCAAGCAGATTCCGCATTTCATTGGCGGTCCGGATAATAAGATCGCTGAGGAAATTTGGGGCTTGGGCAACAAGCGCCTATCCGCACAAGAATTGCTGGCGCTGGACAAGAAGTATTACAACCAGTTTCTGGAGACGATGGAAATCGCGCCGCGCCCAGGCTTTCTGGATGTACTTGAAGAGATCCGCAGCCGTGGGCTGGCAGTCGCGATCGGATCGCTCACGCCAACCGTCCAGGCGAAAGTTCTTCTTGAACACTCCGGCCTCGCCACACTCTTTGGTGAAAAACACATCGTGTTCGCCGAGCACGTGGCCAACCTGAAACCGGCACCGGATGTATTCCTGAAAACAACGGACTTCATGGGCATCCGCCCGGAAAACCAACTTGTTTTCGAGGATTCGCCGCGTGGCGTACAGGCGGCCATCGCTGCCGGTTCGGCTGCGGTGATCGGCATGCCGGCATACAACAGGCCGGACACGATCGCAGCGCTCGAAAAAGCGGGCACGAAAAAGATTTACCTCAGCTGGGAAGACATAGATTTCGGCACGCTCCTTGCCGAGCTCGCGCAGTCAATCTGAGGCTAGAACATCCGTCGGTCCTGCCTATTCCGTTTTTATGCAGGATTATTCTTATTCCCCGCAAGATATTTACGCACGCTCTCGTACCGTTCGGGGGTGCCGATATCCA
>JAZDEB010000036.1:0-11764 GCA_043809165.1 Candidatus Liptonbacteria bacterium | reverse complement strand
GTCTTGGCACCAGGAAACATTCCGACGTTTCTGTAATGATCGATATGGGAATGGGTTACGAAAACATAATTGACATCATTCACTGTCAGTCCTTCTTTTTTTAGGGCATCGATTAAAATCTGCTGGCTGTCCAAAACGCCCGGGTCGCAAACCATTACGACATCTTTGTCGCGGACAAGGGTGATGGTAGGGCAGGTTTTTTCATCGCCCGCAGCAGCGGAATCAGCGGTGGTATAACCGGTAACTAAGATTGTAACTTCTGCCATGGTTTTTTATTGTGCGCAGGATGGGACGATGTTGGAACGTTTCTATCCCCTCGCGCGGAAGCATTCTCCAATCTAAAGACCTAGATCTTCTAAAGATTTCTTATATCCCTGTGCTCGGTCATACTTTTCTGTTTCAAAAGCTTCTTCTCGCGTGTGGCGCGCCCTCCAGATATGGTTTTCAATTGATGAGTCGTTACTTGTCTCGTCGCTATCCTCATTAACTCTGCGAGCTACTTTGTAATATTTCCAAAATAAATCTTTCGCAGTTTTTTCATTAATCTTTTTGTTATCAACAACTCCGGCGTAAGTTGTCTTCGGGTCTCCTAGAGAATGAGAATCGCCTATGACTTCCAAATTCTCCTGCACTGAAAAAGTATGCCCATTAATCTCTCCTGATATTTCTTGATTCCTTCTTACCCCAGTCTTGGCGTGTTGAGAGTCATAAAGATATTCTCCCTTACTGCGTTTATCTACGAAGCCGGTAAATCCTCCTGGGAAAAGCTCTCCAAGTACTTGATTCATCCTCTCGGTTTCTTTTTTCATGTATTGCTCTCTGAGAAGATCCTCTTCCATGCCCTCGGCTTTGTTCGTCTCCTCCTCGCTTGGATTATATTGTTCTGCCATGTTAGATATTTTTAATTTCCTTCATCGTACCTCATAACCAGAAAAGGTCAAGAAAGTCAAAGTCCTGATTCCCGTGGCGCGCAGGATGGGACGATATTAGAGCCTATTTAACCACTAAACCTCACTTATTAAAAGTTTAAGAGCCACAGCGCGGTGCGCGGTGGCTCTTCGTGGACGACACTTGGGGGCGGTCGTCCGATTTGCCCTTAACGGAGGAAGATGTGCCATGCGTTGGCGCCGATGTAGCCGAGGCTCCAGACCAGGCCGCCCCAGACCAGGAGCTGCATGATCCGCAGGCCGAAGCCCTCGAACATGCCGTTTTTCTGGATGCCCCATGCCATCATGAGGAATCCGACCGCGTAGATCCCGAGGTGTTCGACACGGCAACCCGCCAGTGCCACGAGCCCTCCTCCGCACACGGCCAGGTCTTTCATGCCGATTCCGAACATCAAGCGCGGCTTACACTTACTCATCAATACCTCCATTGCGAAAGAGCTTGTGTCGCGGAGACCTCCACGACGAGGATTATCAAGGTAATCCTGATAATGTGCGTATTATAGCATATTTACGCATACTCTGTCAATAGCAATTGCCTACTCTCTGTAAATCTGACAGTTTGCGGACTATGGAAGAAGGTATTCACCAGAAGCTCCTGCGATTAATATACAAAAAGCTCCTATCAGAGGATCGCAGAAATCCCCGAAAACCCTACTTTTGAACACATATCGTTCTCATCCAAAAGATTCTGTCACACGATTTTGAAAATGCAAAAACTTTTGCATGTTCAACGATTGAACAGACGAAAAACAACCCCGATATTCTCGGGGCTGTTTGACTATGTTCAATTTTTGTGGCGTTACCTTTTCGCCCACTGTGGCCTTCTCCTGGCCTTCTTCAAGCCGTACTTCTTCCTCTCCACCATGCGCGGATCGCGGGTCAAGAATCCGAGAGTGCGAAGTCGAGATTTATTTTCTTCGTTAAAGCGCACCAGCGCGCGCGAAAGGCCGTGGCGGATAGCTTCCGCCTGGGCGTGTACGCCGCCTCCTGTAACCTTGGCCGAATAGTGTACCGAGCTTTTAACCTTCAGTTCCGAAACGGGCGCCTGCGCAATATCGCGCAGAATTTGCGTATCGAAATACTTATCCAAACTCTTGCCGTTAACGCTTGGCTCTCCTTTCCCCTCTTCCAGGCGTACGCGGGCAACTGCGGTTTTCCTGCGCCCTACTGCTTCGAAATATTTTTTAGATTCGGCCATGTTAAATTATTTTTCAACAAAAATTAAATTTTTCCTGCGGCGCTGGTTCAAGAAATTCTTGGGAAGCATGTGCCGCACGGTATCCCATATTACGCGCTTAGGGTCCTTCGCGAACTTCTGGGCGTAGGTTAAGGTGCGCAAGTGGCCCATATAGCCGGTATGGCGGTGATACAATTTTTCTTCCGTCTTGCGGCCGGTTACTTTAACATCGCGGTAGTTTTCCAAAAATACCTTATCACTCCCCACTAAACGCGGCTCATATTTTGCGCTTTTCTTTCCCTGCAAAATCACCGCTATTTCAGAAGCGAGTCGGCCGAGGCGTTTTCCCTTTGCATCTATTCGGTATTCCATGGGCGTTTAGTTTACACGAATTCTATGGTGGCAAGCAATGACCCGTCGCGCTTGCGGCTCTTGCCAAGTTTCATAATGCGCAGATACCCGCCCTTCCTTTCGGCATAGCGCGGGGCGATGTCACCCATAAGCTTCTCAACCGCGCTCTTATTGCCCAAACGGGATAAGAGCAGACGGCGCGCGGCAAGGTTTTGCTTCTTTGCGAGCGTAACATAATGTTCGGCAATCGGGCGAATGGCTTTCGCCCGGATTTCGGTGGTCTCTATACGCCCAACCTTAATCAACTCATTCACCAGAGTTTTCAAGAATGAACGGCGCCTGCCGGTAACCCTATGGAATTTTCTGCCGACTTTATGATGCTGCATGGAACATTATTCTCCTTTCTTTTTGGATGATTTCTTTTTTGCCGGCTCGCGCGCCGTACGCGGTGCATCGAATTCCTGTGCTTCTAATTCGTAAACTTTCTCAAAATGGTCTTTCAAAATACTGCCTGCCTTGTGCAATGCCGAAGACGGACTAATGCTGCCGTCCGTGTCTATTTCTATGCGCAAGCGGTTGTAATCAGTGCGGTCGCCCACGCGCATGTTCTCGATCGTATAGCTCACTTTGGTAACCGGCGAGAAGAAAGCATCAATCCCTATGGTACCAATTGCCAGCTTTTCCTGCTTCCTGGATTCTACTGCCGAATAACCCAGACCGCGTTCAACCGTGATTTCCACTTCGAGCTCGGCATTCTTTGCAGTTAAAGTGGCAATATGCTCTTCCGGATTCATAATCTCCACATCGGAATTCGCCTGGATGTCCGATGCCTTCGCTTCGCGTTCACCCTTTACTTTAAGAAGAAGGGTCTGCGGCTCGTTAACATGCATGCGGAAGCGCAACTTCTTGAAATTCAGAGTGAGTTCAACCACGTCTTCCTTAATGCCTTCAATAGTAGTGAACTCATGCGAAGCGTTTTTGACTTTAATATAGGTAACTGCAGCGCCCGGGAGCGAGGAAAGGAGCGTGCGGCGGAGGGCGTTGCCGAGAGTCAGGCCATAACCGGCATACAAACCCTCTATCTCAAACACGCCGTGGCGTGCCTCCGACTCCACTGGCTTTACGGACACCGTTGATACTAAACGCGCGAATTCCATTTTTTTATAAAATTATTAAATATTTTTATTTACTGAAAGATTCGACCACTAGGTTTACCTCGAACGGCACCACTGAAGTTTCCGGATTGCCGATTACCTTACCCACTAATTTTTCCGGATCAACATGGATCCAAGCCGGTGCCTCATATTTCTTCAATGATTCCTTAAGGTCCTTGAACGCCGCTTTGCCCGCGGATTCAGGGCGGATGGTGACTTCATCCCCCGTCCTAGTCACATAGCCGGGAGCGCGAACCTTTTTCTTGTTCACCATAATGTGGCCATGAAGCACCGCTTGACGCGCCATTGCGCGGGAGGGCGCCAAACCCATGCGAAATATCACGTTATCCAGGCGAAGCTCCAGGAGTTCTATGAGGCGCGATCCGGTTGAGCCGGTTTTTTTGGAAGCGGACTCAAAAAGATGCTTCAAGTTGCGTTCATTGATCCCGTAGGTATATTTGAACTTTTGTTTTTCCTTTATTTGGCGTCCGAAATCAGACAAGGCACGTACGCGCCCTGTCCTGCCGTGAGCGCCAGGACGATACGGTTTCCGCACCGCGGCGCATTTGGGCGATTGGCATCGGGTGGCTTTAAGCTGGAGGCGCTCCCCCAACGACCGTTCTTTCTTTTCTTTTGGACCCATCAGCATGTTTTTATTTTTACTTGAATTAAGTTTATACCCTGCGGACTTTCGGCGGACGAGGGCCGTTATGAGGAATTCCGGTAACGTCCTTGATACTGGTTACTACAAAACCATGGTTTATTAAGGACCGCACAGCAGAATCCCGGCCGCTGCCAATCCCTCTCACTAACACTTCCACCGCGGTCATTCCTACGCCCTTCATCTTTTCCGCAACTACCGCGATTATCTTGGATGCAGCGAATGGAGTTGCTTTCTTCGGCCCGGAAAAACCAAGCGATCCTGCCGTTGCCCATGTGATCACATTGCCCTGGGCGTCGGTTACGGTAACAACGGTATTGTTATATGAGGCCTTAACATACACACGGCCCTGCTCTACGCGCTTGCCGCGCTTGCTAACCGGAGTTTTTTCCGCTTCCTTTGCGGCAGCTTCAACTACGCCAGTTTCCTTAAGCGCCTGTTCTTCTGTTTGGGTTGTAACTTTTTTCTTTCCCATGGTGTTTGGTTTTCGGATTACTTCGATTCTCGGATTACTTCAGTTCAACTTTACGCTTGCCGCTACCGGCTGTCTTCCTTACATTGCCACGGACAGTGCGCGAATTGGTTTTTGTGCGCTGGCCGCGAACGGGAAGTTTGCGCATATGGCGCATGCCGCGGTAGGTCTGCAATTCTTTGAGACGCTGGATATTGCGGCGGATTACCTGGCGAAGCTCCCCTTCTATCACGCAATTCTTTTCGAGCCACCCGCGGATCCTGGCAACTTCATCGGGAGTAAGGTCGCGAGTGCGCTTGTCGAAGCTTACCTTGGATTCGGTAAGCGCACGCTTTACGGTAGCCGAACCAACCCCGTACACATAGGTAAGGGATATGCCGACTTTCTTTTCATCTGGAATGTTTATGCCAAAAAGACGCATGATGGTTATCCCTGGCGTTGCTTGTGTTTCTTATTCTTCTTGCAAATCACGTAGAGATTGCCTCCACGCTTTACGATTTTGCAGGAAATGCACATTTTTTTTATTGAGCTTCGCACTTTCATATTTTTAAAATTACAACCTGCGGACAATCCGTCCGCGCGCGCCGTCCGGACTCATCTCCATAAGAACCCTGTCTCCGGCAAGGACCCTTATGTGATGGAGACGCAGGCGTCCGGCCAAATGGGCCATTATCTCGCGTCCATCACGAAGGCGCACCCGGAACGAAAGGGCTGGCAGGGCTTCTTCAACGATCCCCTCCTCCTTAGTCGGTATTGCTTTAGATGAGTTTTGGTTGTCGGGCATTAGTACCAGTGATTTGTGGGGTTTTTCGCGTGTTACAGAATGCAATAAAACCCTGCCACCCGATTTTCCCGGGAGCAAGTCCACGGCAAAGTACCCAAAAAATCAACATGCCGATTATATGCGATCCCCCAATATATGTCAACATCAGAGCCCCTCTTCTTGCCCATTCGGACGCGTCCTGGATCAAGCGTCCTCATGAAGAAGAAGGGCTGATGAAATCTACTGATTTGATTGTATTAATATATGATCTGTATTTCCTGGAACTGTGGTGAGCCACACGGGCCACATGGAAATTGTGGCGCGTGAAAGGTTTGGGATTGTGAGAACCGACGATTGCGCATCTGCCACCCCCTTCCCGGCGAGCATTTTCTTAACATCGTCGTAATTCATGGAACCGGTAAGGGTGCCTTTTGCGCTTACAGTCACGGTCATTGTGCCTTTTGCAAAATCGATAACCGGGTTACTGTATGTGATTGAAACATTCTTTAGCATCATGTCATCCGAAGAAGACGCTCGTGCGATCTCAGTTAATAATGTGTCCATATCCGCAGCCCGGAAAGCGATTGCATTAATATCCCCTTCTCCGAATACACCGAACTTGCCGGTTTCCCCGGTACTCGATACAACAGCTAACTTAGTTATGTTCACCTTCGACGCGCCGTCGATTATCACGAAATCATTCGGCTGGTTACGGAATATTCCGGTGTTCAATGAACTTTTAAGCAAGTCCTGCGTGCGTTGCTTGCCTTCCGCTATGTCCGCATCGGTGGCTACCAATGTTTCCGTATCAGATCCTCCGCTAAGCGGCGCAGTAATTGAACCATAGAAACCGTTATATTTTGGCGTGCCCTGGAAACCAGGGATGGTAAGCTTGTCAATCGGTCCTACATTATATGCAGCACCAGCCTGGTCGGCCATAATATCCGCATCTACGCTTGCCGGAACAATTTTCCCATTCTGTGTTTTTGCCCCCGGGACAGTTACCGCCGAAACAAGCCTGAATATTTTACCGTCCGGAGCGGTAAACCTGGTTGTAGCTACTAACGCCTGTGCGGCGGTGCCAAATGCATTGTAAATAGTAATTTTCCCGCGCGCTTTTGAAGCTGCGCTCACACGTCCGGTTGACTGATATATATTGGTAAGGTTCCTGTGGTCATTAAACACTTCTCCCGGCAATGTCTTCGTTACGGCATCCATGGAAGTATTGTTGGTTCGTACTTGGACCGGCCCGCTGAAATCCCACTCTGTTTGTTTAAACTCCAGGGTCACCCTGGTTTTGCCGAAAATTTTTCCAACACCCCAGGCGCCCCCAACAATGACTACCAGCGCGGCAACGAATATTAAGGTTGCCTTAACGCGGCTTCGGCGCGGTTTAATGTCATTTCCAATAAAATCATCCTCCAATTTTTCTTCCGATTTATTCTCTTTTATGTTTGCCTCAACGGGGATTTCCAACTTGCGCACCAATTTCTCCGGTTCTGTTTTTTGTTCCTCCTCCACTATTTTTGCAGTTTTAGCCGCGCGCTTAATCGAAATTTTAGGGATATTTTTTGCAGGTACGCTCTCCCTGCCTGCTGCTTTCCTGGCCGGTATTATGTCTGTCAGCATCCTCTCCCCTCCAGAAGCGAACAAAGGATGCACAGCATTCAAGCCGTTTCTTCTCGCAAGCACAATCGCTGCCTCGTCTACCGATTCAATACTCAACTCTTTCCCCGCAACATCAGCCTCCCGTTTCAGCAAGCTGAAATTGTCTTCGCTCGCGCTTACTGCCGCATCCCGCGGGATTACGAGCGTAACCTGTTCCATGGCTGATTTTAGTATTTTCTCAACTACGCTAACCGGCGTTTCGCTCCTGTCGATAAAAATTTTTTGCATGTGTCTTACCTTTTAATTTTACAGATGTTTTACGTTCTTTTCCATCGGCGCACCAAGCCAATGAAGATGTTTGCGCAACCATAGGTTCAGTTCACCCTGGCTGCGGTCGTAAAAATGCTCAAAAAACGGCGCGAGATATGCGAATAGTTTGCGCCGAGGCATGACTTCGCGGTCGCGGGCATCGGAAAGAGTAAAACCGAAGCGCGATAGAAGCGTATCAAGCGGTGGCTCCTCAATATGCATACCTTTTTTCGCGAGAGGCAAATCAAACGGCAACGGTATATTCGCATCCATGAACACTTTCCCGGGAAGCTTGCTTTGAGCAAGCTCGCCCATGAACATCTGTGTACAAATTTTAACCAGTTTTGATAAATATTTTAACACTCCCTGGGCATACTCGTTTTCTAAATATTTCGTATATATCTTAAACGCAGTCGCATTGCTTACGCCCCACGCCTCCTTAATTGCATCGGTAAAACTTGAAGCTGTCCAACCAAGTTCACCTCGCGATACCGAATAGCCGATCTGCGCCGGCTCCCGGATAAAATAGGATGACTGCCAGGGCCGGAGGCGGAGCAACCTGATGGGCATGTCGGTTACGCGGTTTAACACCGAAAGCTCTGCTATGGCTGCTTCTGTATAAAACACTTCTTCGCGGCCGGTTAGCCGCCTGGCTTCTTTGTATGCGGCGCGGGTGGTAAAGGTAAGTTCAACCAGACATTCAATTTTTTGCGCCCTGAACCCCAGAGGATTCAATACCTGGTGATCGTCTATGGTGAAATTTACAACTCGGCTTTTTGCCAGGAGCACATCTATCTCATCAATATCCATGGCAGTGGACGCTTCTTTCCTGCACTGGTTTATGTTTTTACTGATCGCCTGGGAAAGGATATTCTCGAGTTCAATCTGGCGAAGTGGTTCGCGTATACGCTCGCGTATAGAATGCACGGGGATCAAGACCGTATATGAAATCTTCGAGTCGCAGGCTATCATCGCAGTCGGCTTCCGATACGAAACAGACCGCGGGAGCGGTGCTCCCCACGGTTGCGGGCCGAACGAAAAAAGCGGAGTAATGCGCTTTTCGTTATCTAAAGCAAAACCAAACCCCTCAACTGTTTCCGGGCCGATTTCAAGTACTAAATACTGCTCGTTAAGAATGCGCCTTAATAAATCCACCGTTTATATTCTACCATGTTATATATTGCAGGGTCACATTGGAATAAAGTGCATAAAACAAAACGATGAGCTTGACCGGCCCCACCCTTTTATAGAATGAAAATATTCCGGCGGAGATTTAATGGGCCTCCTCGACATGCGGTCGAAGAGGCCCACACACCCGCCTCACGGCGGGCAAAGGGTCAAAGGGGGGTCAAGACCAGATACGTTGGCCAAGATCCCAAGGACCCAAGAACTGGCTACTTGCCGGAGACGGCGATCCGATCGTCCTGGTACACGCGGGACGCGAGCCGGTCCCAGTTCAAGTACCAACGCCCGCCGCTGCCGCGGAGGCATCCGACAGACCGGTGGCCGCTCCCGTTGACCACGCGGATCCCGTGAAGGTCGATGTAGACCTTCTCGCAGAGCGCCTTGAATGCCGCCAACTTGGGCTTGTCCTGGTTCTCGACCAGGTACAACCCCTGCGGCAGACCCAACGTGATTGCGAGGTGCGGCTTCACGCGCAGCTCGTATTCGGGGCCGTCGACCCACTGCTCGCTGTCGCGGAGCACAGTGGCGAGGAGCGAGGTGACCGGACCCTCGGGCGAGACGTTCCGCTCGATCCCGTCCTCCCCGTGGATGAACGGGTATCTCGCGAGCACCTCCTCGTCGGGGATGCGGGCGAGCGCGGGCAGGGCGAGCGAGAGCTCGTCGGTGACGCGGATCAGACCAGCCGCCTCGATCTCGCGGAGTTTGGCTTTGACCCAAACATCGGGTATGTTCGTACCCTTCGGGTCATTGCGCATCCGCTCGACACGTCTCCATGTACAGAGGTCTTTTCTGCGCACATCTCTGGCCGGATGGTACAGCCGATCTCGGGAATTCATGTCTTCCTCCATATCCACCACTTACCTTAGGACCAATCCCCAGGATTTAGGTGGACGCAAGGGGGTTGTAAAAAACTTAAATCATTGTACCACATTGGACACAACTAAACAAGGTCAGCGCCATAATTCCAAACCGCGCCGATTATCACGGAGTAACCGTCGCCCGAATCCTGCGCACTCCCCCGCCAACCGCTTCTTCCTTTATGATTTTGAAATTGCCGATCTCTCCAGTATGCGAAATATGCGGTCCGCCGCAGAATTCTTTGCTCCAAGCGGTTTTTATATCATCCCCCAAATAATAAACATTCACCTGGTCCGGATATTTTCCCTTGAAGAAATACAATGCTCCGGTTTTTTCCGCTTCCGCTTTGGATAAGACCACCTTATTCATCGGCAGATCCTCTTTTATTTTTTCATTAACTAACATCTCCACCCGCGCAATTTCTTCCGGCGTAAGCTTGCGTGGGAAAGTAAAATCAAAGCGGGTGCGCTCCGCGGTTATGTCCGATCCTGCCTGATGCACTTCTTCGCCCAGCACCGTGCGCAGTGCCTGCTGCAGCATGTGCGTTGCGGTATGCAGGCGCACCACTTTTTCATAATCCTCTTTGCTCGCCGCCCTCAATTCCCCGGTGTCGAACATCAACCCATGCCCGCCAAATTTCTTTTCCTGTCCGGCGCGGGAAACTTCCTGGTGCTTTATAAAAACTTTATCGAACTCTTTGCGCGAAAGCTCTATCCCTTTTTCGCGAGCCAGCTCGCGGGTTAATTCGAATGGAAATCCGCATGACTGGTGGAGCATGAAAGCGTCGTCCACGCTAATTGATTCCATTTTTTCGATTTGCTTCAAACCGCTGTCTAAAATTTTCTTAAATTTTTCGAACTCTTCATACATCACCGCGTTAATGGATTCTTTTTCGTTCTCCAGGTTGGCATACGTGTCGCAATAATATTCGGCGACCGTGTCGCGGAGCGCGGTCATCCATTCGTCCGGGAAAGACAACAATTTTGCATGGGCCATACTGCGGCGGAGCAGACGGCGAAGAACGTAGCCCTGCCCCTTGTTCGAGGGGCGCACGCCGTCGGATATCAGAAATACCGAAGCGCGGATATGATCGAGTATCACGCGCAGCTTCGCTTCGTTTTTTACGGAAATTTTTCCGCCCAGCGTCTCCAGCGCCGCGTGCATGTTCGCGAATACATCTATATTGAAGACATTGGCATTGCCCTGCGACGCCGCAGCAATGCGTTCCAATCCTCCGCCAAAATCTACATTCCTTTGCGCCAGTTTTCCAAAAGAACCGTCTTCTTTCTTCTTATATTCCATGAACACCGAATTGCCGATTTCCACAAACCTTCCGCAATCGCAATTCGGATGGCAATGTTCGCCGAATTTAGGGTTGTGGGTTATTCCGGTGAATTCATAAAAAACTTCCGAGTCCGGACCGCCCGGCTCGCCGGCCGGCATATTATTCGGAACACCGGACCGGCTCCACCAGTTCTTTTTAGCGCCATAATAAAATATTCGGCCGCCTTGCATCCCCTTCCTGCCGCCTTCTTCTATGGTTACCAATTCGATATCTTTTGCTTCTATTCCTTTTTCTTTAAATAATCTTTGCCAAATCTTTACCGATTCATTATCCCGCGGAATATTATTCTCTTCGTCACCGGAAAATACGCTTACATACAATCTTTCTGGATCTAGCCCCACCCCGCCTTTGCTTTCCGGCGCAGTCAAAAATTCAAAGAACCATGGCAATTGCTCTTCCTTAAAATAATCTCCAAAAGACCAATTCCCTAGCATTTCAAAAAACGTAGTGTGGCGGTTGTCGCCCACTTCATCAATATCCTCGGCGCGGAAACTTTTCTGAGAATCGGTAACCCGTTTGCCCAATGGATGTTCTTTGCCAAGCAAATACGGCAAGAGTGGCTGCATGCCGGAACCGGTAAACAAAGTGGTAATATCGCCCTCCGGAACGAGTGAAGCCGAAACAATCACCTTGTGGCGCCGATTCTTAAAAAATTCCAGGTATTTTTTTCGGACTTCGCGGAGTGTCATGAAATCACGCTCATTCTACAAATAATTACCCCCGCATTCAAGCAGCGGCTTTACTGTTTTTAAAAACATCCAACGACGGAACGGTGGAGTGCATAATGGCGTTTTTGCTGTAATTCAAAATTTCTATTCCAATAATCTGCCCCTTTTTATCGAGGTCGAACAGCCAATCCTTATCTTGAGGCACAGTACGTTCAACTATATCTTTGCGCAAGGTTATATAGGCAGCATCGGCGATTGTATCAACT
>JAZDEB010000035.1:0-3910 GCA_043809165.1 Candidatus Liptonbacteria bacterium | reverse complement strand
CTCTATTTTGATTATCGATATTAATCGACTGTATAACCGTCTTGGTTTCGCCGGTATTTACGTCTTTAGATGATATTGATATTGATTTTACCGGCATCTGCGTTCCGCCATACCAATCTTATTTCTCGACCATGCCCCAGGGCACATATTTGCTTACGGTAAATGCGCCGGGGTTTGCGGAGGCCACATCTTCTATTTCAATCATTAACGGATGGCAGCAAGTTATAGTTCCTCTTTCCAGACAATGATTGAAAAATACGCAAAAACAAAACAAAGGGGGTTTACTCTGATAGAGGTTTTGATTGCCACTGCTTTAGCCGCGATCATTGTTCTTGCGATTGGAAAATTCTCTAGCACTATATCGAGCATCGGGACTGTGCTGAATGGCAGCTTGCAGGTAAACCAGGATTTGCAGGCGGCAACGAGAGCACTGGTTACGGATATCCGTTCAATACAGCCATCCAGTTTGGGTGGTTATCCGATTGAACAGGCAAGCACAAGTTCATTCGCTTTTTACAGTGATGTTGACCAGGACGGGCTGGCCGAATGGATAAATTATTATGCAACCACCAGCACTCTGGAAGAAGGAATAATCAAGCCAACCGGAGATCCTTTGCAATATGCAACATCAACGGAGGTTAAAAAAATTATTGTACCAAACCTTAAACCAGGAACCGGCATATTCCAATATTTTGGCAGCAGCTATGCCGGCACCAGCACTCCGCTCGCATCGCCGGTGGACATATCGGAGATACGCGTAGTACAAATTTCGCTTACTGCAGACATCAGTACTTCCACTGCACCAAAACCGTTTACGTATAATTCCATAATCACCATCCGCAACCTGAGGAGCAATTGACCTACATGCTTACGCTAAATTTTTTATCAAATAAAAATAAAAAACGTTCCGGGCAGGTTTCACTGGAATTATTGGTATTTTCAACGATAACAGTAATCCTGATCGGCGGTTTTGCCCTGTGGGCAGCATCTTTCTTGAATCTTTCTTTGCGCGACTACAACAAGACGCAGGCGTTTTCCATAGCGGAAGCGGGGATAGAATATTATCGTTGGCACCTCGCCCATGCCCCCCTTGATTACCAGGACGGCACCGGGCATGCCGGCCCTTACGTGCACGATTATTACGACAAAGAGGGCAATGTGATCGGTTCGTTTACCCTTGACATAACGCCGCCGCCCGCCGGATCGACAGTTGTTACAATTGAAAGCAACGGAGAGGTGCGCGCCGACAGTTCAATCAAAAAAATCATACGCGTACAGATGGCCATACAATCACTGGCGCAATATGCCACGCTATCCAATACGTCGCTAAGGCTTGGCACCGGCACGGAAATATTCGGCCTTGTATTTTCCAACGGGGGGATCCGTTTCGACGGCCTGGCGCACAATTTAGTTGAGAGCGCGGTAAGCGATTACGATGACCCGGATCATGGCGGACATAACGAATTTGGGGTACATACGCATATTTCGCCGGTGGATCCGTTGCCTCCGGAAACGGTACCAGTGCGCCCGGACGTGTTCATGGTCGGGCGGCAGTTCCCGGTCCCCGCAGTTGATTTCCAGGGGATCACGCAGGACCTTTCCACTATACGCACCCATGCCAGCAGTAGTGGAGTGTACGCTACCAGTTCGCAGGTATATGGATATGATGTTGTGCTTCTGCCCGATGGCACATACCAGTTATACAAAGTAACATCGTTGATGCCGCCGCCAAATGGTTGCACGAATACCAGTAACCAAAGCGGATGGGGGACGTGGAGTATACAATCAGAAGTGCTCTATAAGTCAGGGACGTTTCCAACGAACGGAGTGTTTTTCCTGGAAGACAACGTATGGGTGCGCGGGACAATAAACCGCGCGCGGCTTACCATTGTTTCCGGCGTATTCCCGGACAGCGCATCAACGCGGACCAGCATTACCATAAACCAGGACTTACGGTACACGAATTACGATGGCTCCGATTCGTTGGCGCTCATCGCCCAAAACAATATTAATGCAGGTTTGTACAGTAACGATGTGCTGCGTATCGACGCCGCGCTAATGACGCAGAGCGGGCGCGTTGGCCGGTATTATTATTCCCCGCCCAATTTGCAATCGCATAGCGACAAATGCGGGTCAACTGTTATAAGGCAATCAATTACACTTTACGGAATGATCGGCAGCAACTTGCGTTACGGTTTTGGATATGATGACCAAACCGGATACCAAATCCGCACAATAATATACGATGCGAATTTGCTGTATGTCCCGCCGCCGGAATTCCCGCTTTCGGGGGACCAATACACTCCTATTTCCTGGGAAGAGGTACAATAAACTTATGCATAAAGGATTTACGATTATCGAATTTGTAGTAACGGCCGCCCTAATCGCCATAGTTGCCGGAATATCATTGATTGCCCTAAACCCGGTCGGCCAACTGGCTTCGGCGCGCAATTCGGAACGCAGTGCGCACGTAAACGCTTTAGTGATGGCTATACGCGCCAATCTTGCCGATTCGCGCACGGGGATTTTCAGTTGTGCGGCGGGGGATTTGCCGACTTCTACGGCGAAGAGAATGGCGAGCGGCGGGGCGAGCGGCACATATAACATTGCCCCGTGTTTAGTGCCGATATATACAACCGCACTTCCATATGATCCCTTGGCTCCTGGCGCACATTATGCTTCGAACGATGATTACGATACCGGCTATATGGTGATGAAAAACGCATCCACCGGACAGGTGACAGTATCCGCTCCGTACGCGGAATCGGGAAAAGTAATTTCTATCATTCGCTAGCTTTATTGCCCCCACAACAGAAACTATTCCTACGTCCTAAGGTGTTCTATTAGTGCAACTTCAATCGGTATGGTCGCGAACGGGCTGTAGCGCATTTCTCCGTATCCGCGGATTAGAGATTTAATGAGCGGGATAAGTTCCTGCGGTTTTGTTTTCTGGGCGAGAGCGCGCAAAGTTGCAATTTCATCTTTAGTTAACTCTCCGTAAAAAACGGATTCCAAGTTGGCGTTCAAAGATAAAGATAGTACCTTCCGAAGATAGTGGATTAAATCGCAGGCCACTTGCGACACATTTCTGCCTTCTTCGGACAAGTCGGAAAGCGACTTTAGCGCCGACTCCAGATCTTTCTCCACGATGTGTTTGGCCAGTTGTTCTATGCGCCGCAGGCCAACCCGGCCGGTCATTTCCTCCACTGACTTTACGGAAACTTTTTTGGAAGACGTGCTGGCCTGGTCAAGCAATGATTCAGCGTCGCGGAAACTGCCCTCCGAGGCCGCGGCGATAAGCTCCAATGCGTCCGGATCGGCATCTATTTTTTCCTCTTTGGCGATGTGAGCAAGTTTCGAAACAATAATTTCTTTGGACGGCTTCCTGAAGATAAAGCGCTGCGTTCGCGATGTGATTGTGGCTGGCAGCTTGTCGTATTCGGTGGTGGCCAAAATAAATACGGCATGCGCCGGCGGCTCTTCAAGTGTCTTTAAAAGTGCGTTGAAGGCCGCACCGGTTAGCATGTGCGCTTCGTCTATAATGTAGACCTTGTACCTGCCTGCGGCCGGCGCGGTGCGGATGTGTTCTTTCAGGTTCCTGATTTCTTCTATGCCGCGATTGGAAGCGGCATCAATTTCCACCACGTCCAGAGAAATATTTTTGTCTATTTCCTTGCACGACCGGCACTCGTTGCACGGTTCGCCCCGCTTCTTCGCCGCCGCGTTCGTGGCCAATACTTCGCAATTTAAAAGTTTGGCGATTAATCGCGCGGTGGTGGTCTTGCCGGTTCCGCGGGAGCCGTAAAAAAGGTAGGCGTGGCCGATCTTCCCGGCCCGGGCGGAATTTTGTAGGATTTCCACGTTCACATCCTGGCCGACCAGTTCGTGGAGCGTCCTGGGGCGGTATTTA
>JAZDEB010000034.1:0-3170 GCA_043809165.1 Candidatus Liptonbacteria bacterium | reverse complement strand
CCGGTGCCGGCGTCCATGGAACAATTTCATCGCAGTATGCTAAAGATGATTGCCTACGAGCGCAATGTTACTGCATTACCGAACATTGCAGAAACGGATCCACTTAAGGCGTCTTTCATAATGCAAGCACAGGAGGCAAATTACATGAAAGCGCTTTCCGATCTCCAGGTGCAATATGATTTCCTTTCCAAGGATTACGGCGTCCCGCTTTTCGCAGAACAATCAACGCCGCCGATACTCGCCCGGATGCTAAGAATAAACACTGCACGCGCCGTTTTCCCGGCTATACCGGTAATCGATCCTACTGAAATGGCCTTTCAGATATGGCAAATTGCTAAAAAAGTTCTTCTTGATTTCGTGCGCGACAAGATAGTGCATCGTCTCGTTCAACAGGTGATTAAATGGGTTCAGGGCGGAGGATCGCCGCAATTCGTAACCGATTGGAAATCATTCCTTATTAATGCCGGCGACATTATAGCCGGTCAGACCATAGACGAGATCGCTCCGGGATTCTGCCGATCATTCGCTCCGATGTTGCGTTTCCAGTTGGAAACGGCCTATCTTTCCAATCCCCCTCCCATCACCTGTACCGTGGACCAGATCGTACAAAACATCGAAAACTTTTATCAGGATTTCACCCAGGGCGGGTGGCTGGCATATTCCGAAACAATAATGCCGAGCGGCAATTATTTCGGCCAGCTTTTGCAAGCAAGCGAGGTCATTGAATTGGCAAAAATCGGGGAACAGGCGGCGCAGGCCAGCGACGCGCAAGCAAGCGGCGGCATCCTTTCTCAGCGCAAGTGTATACGCTATGAAGAATACTGCACCGCATACGAAAGGTGTCTAGCCAACGGTGACGCAACGTTCTGTGATTCCCTAAAATGCCCGCCGAACCAACCGGAAGAGCGGTGCACCGAATACCAGATCACCACTCCGGGGCAAATAATCGGACAGACACTCTACAATTCATTGAGCTCTCCTATGCAGCGCATTGTAACCGCTCAGGACGTAAATGCGCTTGTGTCGGCGCTCATAAATTCCGCGCTGAACAAATTAACCAAGCTAATTGACGGCAAACCGGATCCCAATGGTCTGCTCGGGATGAATGCAGCCACTATAGGCACGGCAACCGGCGGCGATACCAGCGGCGAATGCGCTACTTTGACGGGCGAACAACTCACCGCCTGCATGGCGGCCATCGCCTGCGGGGATTTGACCGGAGAAGAAAAAACTCTTTGTCTTTCGAATTGGAGAAGTGCTGGATGCAGCGCCGAACCCACTCCCGGCACTATCGGGCTTAGTGGAACCATTGGCGTTGGAACCGCAGAGAATCCTGGAGACGGAACCGCGAATCTAGGCGGCACACTTACTCTCGGCGGCATTTCCTGTACGCCGGTCGTTACGCCATATGGCGCGACAAGCACTCCCTCTGTCGCAGGAGGATGCGCCCAGGAAAATTGCGGCAACTCCTGCAATTGCCGCTGTCGCGATAAATTAACCGATGGTAATTTCTGCTTCCTCTCCGCTGTGCAATCCGCGCAGAATACGGTTCTCGAAAAATGCGCCGCCGGCGAAGATGTGGGCCTGACGAATTGCGGCGAACCCGTCATTGACAACCAAAAATATGCGCAGGCGCTGGCCACCGTCTTACAGCAGTCCGGTCTTTCCGTAGACATTTCCGGGATAGGCGCCTACGGAGGAGAAATGGGAGTAACGGGGAATTGCTCTTCCGGCGGAACAACCTGCGGCACTGCCGGATGCATAGGCAGTCCGCGCAAAGAAAATTTTGCGATCATTTCTTCCGACCATCGCATCCGCGGAAACAATATCGCAAGAGCAGTATGTACTCCATGAACATAAATCGATCGCTGTCTAAAAAGATCCTCTTGTTTGCCGCAATTTTTGTTGTTGCGGCGGTAATATTGCCAGCTTTATTGCCCCACTTCGCGTCTGCTGCCGTTGTCAGCACCAACACTATTGTGCCCCCCGGAGGCGTCGCAAAACTCGGATCTGTCTGTGGTATTACCGGCTTGCTGACTGCTCCTCTTCTTTGCGCCTCATATTTTATGTTGCTTCTTTATGTTTCCTTGGCCGGAGTGGGAGTTGGCATGGCGGCCTGGCTTGTTCAGTTTGCAACCAATCTCAGCGACGAAGTAGCCGGCATGCCGACGGTAGCGGAAGGATTCAAAATAAGTTTGTCTATCGCCAATCTCGGTTTTGTGTTGGGGATTATCGTTATCGCTATCGCCACGATTCTCCGCCTGCAGAGCTACGGGATGAAGCAGTTATTGCTGAAGCTGGTGGCTATGGCCATTCTGGTGAACTTTAGCATGGTTATAGCTGGAGGGCTTATAAGCGCGAGCGATTCTTTGGCTGATTATTTCCTAAAAGCCGGAAGTTCTGCGACCGATCCCGGGATTGCGCCGATTGTTGGTTTTGTAAACAGCATGACTGCATCCATGGGACCAAATAAGCTCTTTCAAACATCTACAAGCTCTGAAAGCGTTATGAAAATGATGGGAGAAAAAGCCGGAGAGCTTTTAAGCGGATACTCGGAGATTATAAACATGTTCTTCATTCTAATATTTTTATTGCTGATCTTCTTTGTTTTTATAATACTCGCGCTCATGATGCTCGTCCGCTATGTCTATCTGGTCATATTATTGATATTGATGCCTCTGGCCTGGATGGCGTGGGTTTTTCCCAACCTATCGCACCTGTGGGCAAAATGGTGGAATAAATTCTTTCGCTGGACATTCTTTCCGCCAATCGTCTTTTTTTTCATCTACCTTGCCATAATTACAACCACGAACGTCGGGTATATCAAAGATAAAACGGGCAGCCCACGAATAAGTTCCGCCGACGACCCGGTAGCAATATTCACAAAGGCCTTTATGGCAAATGCCGAGGCGCCCAAATCGGTCGGGACTATAATCATCGGCACCATCTTGATTTACGGCGGACTCTTTGCCGCGAATGCGATGGGTATAGAATTTGCCAGGCAGGCGATGAACACCATGACCGGCGTTGGCAAGGCGGTAGGAAAAACGATGTGGAACAAGGGACGCGGAACTACGGCCAGAGGGCTGGGGGCAAGAGAGGGCACAAAATTACCAGCCAATGCCACTTGGCGGCAACGATTGATGCAGCCGTTTGCGTACAAGAGAACA
>JAZDEB010000033.1:0-2385 GCA_043809165.1 Candidatus Liptonbacteria bacterium | reverse complement strand
TTACGCCGGGGCAGGGCAATGCCCGTTCGGCATTATTAAACGACCCAAACCGCCCACTGTTTGATCGTATGGTAAGCGGGGAATATAACCCGGGATCAACCATTAAACCATTGGTGGGAGTTGCCGCACTTACGGAAAACATAGTCACTCCGGATTTTTCGGTATTCTCTCCCGGATACTTGGACGTCCAGAACCCGTATAATCCGTCTAACCCTTCGCGGTTTTTAGATTGGCGTTACCAGGGTTATATAAATTTATATTCCGCGCTGGCGCAATCCAGTAACGTTTATTTTTATACTGTAGGCGGCGGGGCGAATGGAGTAAAAGGATTGGGTCTGGACCGTTTGCATTCGTGGTGGGAGAAGTTCGGCTTGGGCAAGCTTACGGGAATAGATTTGCCTCGGGAAGGCGACGGTTTTTTGCCGACCGCGGAATGGAAGCAACGGGCCTCCGGCCGGCCGTGGCTCCTCGGCGACACGTATAACGTAAGCATCGGACAGGGCGACCTTTCGGTAACGCCGCTCCAATTATTGAGTTATATCGGTGCCATCGCGAACGGCGGCAAAATTCTTATGCCGCACGTTGGGAGCACGGTGGAAGGAAAAGTTAATGAAGATTTAACGTCGTTATTACCCCAAATCACGGAAGTACAGAAGGGGATGCGGGCAACAGTAACCAATAGGCTTGGCACTGCTTACACCTTAAATAACCTCTCTTTCCAGGTATCGGCAAAAACCGGAAGCGCACAGGTTAAAAATAACACCGAGGAGAACGCGTTTTTTGTTGGATATGCGCCATCGGACAATCCGCAAATTGCAATTTTGGTCCTTGTAGAAAATTCCAAAGCCGGCAGCTTGAACGCGGTGCCTATCGCCAAAGACGTATTAAACTGGTATTACGAACACCGTCTCAAGTAACGATCATGGTACAATTATTCTCATGAGCCAATTCCGTAAAGACCTTGTTTCGGGCGAATGGATTATTATTGCACCGGAACGGGCCAAGCGTCCGCACGATAAGCTAATGCAAAAAGAACCACGCGTTGCAAGCCCGGTAGAACAGTGTCCGTTCGAAAAACCCGCAGAGACCGGAAACTGGCCGCCATATCTCGCCTTGCCGGATGCGGAAAACTGGCGGGTAATGATTCTTCCCAATAAATATCCAGCCCTTACTCATGGCCCGACCTGTCCGGTTGTGGAGAAAGAGGGCTTATACGAACTTTCAGAAGGGACTGGATACCACGACCTTTTAGTTTTCCGCGATCACGCAACGGACCTTACCCAAATGCCCCAGAAAACCCTTACTGAAGCGTTCATAATTTTGCAGGAAAGGTGCCGCATGCTGGCTATCGATCCGTGCTCGGTATATACGTCTACGTTTTTCAATTGGGGAGAAAGTGCCGGCGCCTCACTTACGCATCCGCATTTCCAGATCCTTACCCTGCCGATTATCCCGCCACACATTTTGCATTCACTGAAATACTCCGCAACTTTTTTTGAAGCTAATGCCACCTGCGTGCATTGTGCGATGATTGAATACGAAAAACAGCACGCAGCGCGCGTAGTGGCTGAAAATGGACAGGCGATTGCTTTTGCGCCATTTGCTTCAAGGCAGCCGTTCGAAATTAAAATATTCCCCAAAAAGCACTCAGCGAATTTTGAGGAAACCGAGCAGGAAGAGTTGAGTGGAGTTGTCGAAATCCTGCAAAAAGTGCTCAGCGAAATAAAAGAGCACTTGAATGACCCGGATCTTAATTTTTTTATCCATACATCACCTTTAAAACATAAGCCGCTTTACGGACATTACCATTGGCACATAGAAATAATTCCAAAAATATCTACTCCGGCGGGCTTTGAACTGAGCACGGGAGTTCTTATAGATATTGTTGCTCCGGAAGCTGCCGCGGCATTGCTGCGGGGTGAAGAAACGGGGAAGTAACGCTTCCGCTGGTTTAAAAATGCTTAATTCTTTTTTTAGGAAAATTTTAGAGCGGCGCAATGTTTCTTTTATATTCGCCGTAAGCTTTCTCTTGGTTGCAAGTGGTTTTGCTTGGGCATATTCCGCGCTCCGGTCGCTCCAGACCCCTATAATCCTCCATTTTTCCAACATTACCGGCATAGACCGTATCGGCGGAATAGAAGACGTTATAGAATATGGCATATTCGGCATGTGCGTAGTCCTTGTAAACGCAGCGGTGGGCATTGCCCTTGAGCCGCGTGACAATTTCTTGTCTAAAACCATAGCTTTGGCAACTCTCGTAATGGCCATCTTGCTTTTTATCCTGTTTGCGGTTATCATAAGCGTCAACTGACATGGCACAATTCGCAATCATAAAGACCGGCGGAAAACAGTATGTGGTGAAGCCGGGAGATAAGATAAAAATTG
>JAZDEB010000032.1:0-9506 GCA_043809165.1 Candidatus Liptonbacteria bacterium | reverse complement strand
ATTCCTTCATCTCTATTACTCCCTGCATGTTGCCCCATTCGTGCTCGTCGTTCGGGCAGGGGTTCCGCCCATTCTTTTTTATTTTTTCGCGGCCGCCCTTGGTGCGCCGCGTGGCTTTGCACCGCGCGCACATTTGAATTTGATCAATACGCAATATCCAGCGCGTTTGCAGGTTCTGGAATTCGCTCTTTAGCGCATCCATGTACGCCGCGGTCTGCAGGTTGTAGTCGCGGTATATCCCTTGCGATGTTTTAATGTCCAGCACTCCGAATTTTCCGTTTATTAGCGCCAGGGCGTCTATTGTGCCGGCGTAACGCTCGTTTTTGTGCAGTATCCGCCGCTCAACCCATTCCGCCGCGGTCTGTATGTTGTTGTGGTCCAAAAATTCCACGAAAGCGGTTACCGCCGGAAGGACGCGATGGTCTATTGTGTCTGCCGGCTTGGGTTTGCCTAATAGAATTGCTTCCACTGCTTCGTGAACCAGAGTACCTTCCTCCGCCGATTTTTCGGTGGTCTCCTGGGCGTGCTTGAAGCTCGGCGCGTCGGCGTAGTAGCGGTACAGTGCCGGCTTGGCCTTGATCCCTACGATTTTTGTAACTCGCGGATACCAAATGCCATCAATAGTGTAGCCGCTCTGTTCCTTAAAGGCCTCGGGGGTGGAGTATGAATCAAACATAATGAACTAATCATACCAGATTTTCCGCTTGAAGTCGGTTCCGCATAAGTATATACTCATCATTATTATGAGCGCGGAAATTAACGCGGCTTCCGCCGCGGAAACGCGGGTATGCCAAAATTGCAAAACGCAGTTTACGATCGAGCCGGAGGATTTCTCGTTTTATGAGCACATCAAAGTCCCGCCGCCAACTTTTTGTCCGGATTGCCGTATGCAGCGGCGCTTAACGTGGCGCAATGAACGTACGCTTTATAAAAGAACTTGCGATTTATGCAAGCAACAAATTGTTTCGATGTACCCGGAACATTCGTCGTTTACTGTGTACTGTCCGGAGTGCTGGCAATCGGATAAATGGGACTCAGCTTCATATGGGAAACCATATGATTTTTCGATCCCGTTTTTTACCCAATTCCGAGCGCTTCTGGGAGCCGTTCCACGCCTATCGCTCGAGGGATACCAAAACGTTAATACACCGTACAGCAACTACACCTGGTTCTCGAAGGATATATATCTTTCTCCGACGACAATCAGTTCTGAAAACATCGGTAATTCATTCAGTATCTGGTTTTCTACCGATTCCTTTGATTGCGATCATTTGAATAATTCAAACCACTGTAACGATGTCGTAAATGGCGAACGATGCGCAAAATGCGCAGCGTCTCTGAACATACAGGAATGTTTAGATAGTCGGTTTTTGTATGATTGCAGGGATACCCAACATTCATTTTTAAGTGCCAATCTTCGCCATGCATCGAATGTATTGCGCAACCGGCGATATAGTGCAGAAGAATACCGCGTTGAACTGCAAAAAATAGATACGGGAAGTTTCCGAGTGTGGGAAGAGCTCCAGCGGGAATTTGAAGCAATGCGCAACGCGGCAATTACCCGCTTTGCCGTTACTTTGAAATCAGTAAATGTGAACGGACAGGCGATTGTCTATTCCAAAAACATTCACCATTCCTTCAATATTTCGCATAGCGAAAACCTTCGTTACAGCGCGCAAGCATTGTACGGCAAGGATTGTATGGATGTCTATGGCTTAGGTGGTGGGCCTGAAGGCGCGTCGGATTTGGTGTACGAAGGGGTGAATGTAGGATATAAGGATTCGCAATTATTATTTTCCGTGGATACCTTCGAAGGAATGATCGATGCACAATATTGCGATCTCTGCAAAGGATCCCAAGATGTCTTCGGTTGTATTGGCATGCGCGGAAAGAAATATTGTATTTTGAACAGGCAATACAACAAGGAAGAGTATGCGGCGCTTCTCCAGAAAATCCTCGAGCAGATGCGTACTGTGCCGTATGTTGATGCGCAGGGTAGGGAATATCGATATGGTGAATTCTTCCCCGCGGAAATTTCTCCGTTTGCTTACAACGAATCAATCGCCCAAGAACATTTTCCGCTTAATAAGAAGCAAGTAGTCGCGTCGGGGTATCGGTGGCGGGATGCCGAAACTACAAGTTACACCATTACCATTCCCGCGCAAAAGTTACCGGATCACATAGCCGAAACGCCGGAATCAATATTAAACGAGGTGATCGGATGCGCGCACGAGGAGAATTGCTTCGAACAGTGCACGAAAGCATTTCGGATTATCGCTTCAGAACTTCACTTCTATCGCCATGAGAATCTGCCTCTGCCCCGATTGTGCCCCAACTGCAGACACTACGTGCGGATAAGGAAGCGGACTCCGATGAAGCTGTGGCATCGTTCCTGTATGTGCGAAAAAGCCCATCCTCAACATTCCGGCCGCTGTCCTAACGAGTTCGAAACCTCCTACGCCCCCGACCACCCGGAAATCGTATATTGCGAGCAGTGCTACCAGGCGGAAGTGGTGTAAAGCAAAGAATTAGGTGGCTTTATTAATATATTGACTCGTATTGACTAATGCATCATTTTATAGTAAAAATACTGCAGTCGCCGTATGCATGAGTAAACGCTATACGGCCAACAAGGAGGGAAGTATGAACAAGCTGGTTTCTTTGGGCTTGGGACTGCTCTTCGCCGGAATGTTCGCGTACAGCGTGAACTTCGCCGAACTGCTGGCCAACCCCGAGAAATTCCTGCGCGAGGAAGCCATCTTCGAAAACGGCATCGTGATGTGCCGTAAGGACCTCCTGAAGAAGGGGTCCATCTACCTGGTCGCTGCTTACCCGCTGCCCGAGCCCCTGGAGAAGGACGGCTCGCTCAGCGACACACAGCTCGTGGTCGTGAAGATGGACTGCAAGGGCCGTGAGAACTGCACGAAGGAGGAAAACAAGCCCGGCGTCGGCGACATCGTCGACGTGAATGCCAAGGTGCTACCTGTTCCCGGCAAAGAGGACGGACAGACGGTGTTCCTACTGGCATCGTCGATCGAGCGGAAGGGCACTGGCGAAGTGCCGATGTCCGCATTCGAGGCAGAGCGCTGCAAGCGCATGATCGCGGCAGTGCAGAGGCGGATGATCGCCGACAAGCTTGCCTACGGCGGGCTCGGCCTCCTCTCGGCCCTGATCGGGTACGAGATGCTGCCAGCATCACCGTACCGTTAACCTCCGTGAGAAGTAAAAGAACCGGGCACGCGCATAAAGCGTTTGCCCGGTCCCTACCCGAAATCAGTATAAAAATAGTGACTTCAGGTAGGGATTACTTAAATTTTATATTGAAAGTATTGGCGATATCCGCAAACGCCAGAACCTGCAATTATCTCATTAACGATTCTGTGCAATCCACGATATTTCCCGCGCCCATCATTACGATTACCGCTGGCTTATTAATCGGCTTTCCGGTGGCATCCGGACCGCACACAATGGGGGATGAAAGCAATATCTGCAATGCCGGCTTCAGGTTCTTCTCTAAATCGCTCAGATAAAATATTGAGTGGCCCGGATATTTTTCCTGCATCAATTTAACCAACGTTTCCGAATTATAAGTTTTATCTTCTTTTTCATCGCGCCCGAACACCTTATAGATAGGAGCGATCATTGCAATATCTGCTGTTTCGAATGCACTTTGGAATTCTTTAAATAGTGCTTCCAGGCGTTTGGCTTGGTGCGGTTGGAAAACACATATAATCGCGTGTTCGGGGTATTTGTCGCGTAATCCTGCGAGAGATGCTCTTATTTCCGTTGGGTGATGGGCGTAATCGTCATATACCGGCACCGGGGCAGGGAAGCCGTCGAATTTAGCTTCTCCCTTATATTCCATGCGCCGCCACGTGCCTTCGAATTTTGATAAAGCTCGCAAAACCGTTTCGCGGTTGATTCCCAGGTATTCGGCCACATGCACGGCAGCCAGGGCGTTCGAAACATTGTGTGCTCCGGGTATTTTTATAACTTTTTTAATTTTCGCGGCGAGTTCCGCTTCGCCTTCAATCGAATACCAAATTATTGTTGCGTCTTTGGCTTTGGCAATCTCTTCTATTTTCTCCGATAGGGAAGCTAGGTTCGCATCGTCAAGGTTTAATACAAACAAACCACCTTGGGTTAAGTTATCAAAATATTTAAGAAACGCTTTTTTTACTCCAGCCAGGTTAGTGTAAATATCCAAATGCTCTGCATCGATATTTGTTACCACTGCAATTGAAGGGGTGTACTCGTGAAACGCGCGGCCATACTCGTCGGCTTCGAGTACTAAATATTTTAAGGCGGTGGATTTTTTGTCGAACTGTTCGCCGTCGCGTAAAACTAGGGGATTGTTTTTTTCTGCAGCGGATGCATTCCCGCCCAGTCGGAAATTTTTTCCGCCAAGTTCGCGCAATTTTGTTCCGACCATAATCGTCGGGTCATAATCGGCTTCCATTAGTATCAACCCGATCAATGCTGTAGTAGTGCTCTTGCCGTGCGCGCCGGACACTGCAATCGTGGTATGTTCGCGGGTTAAAATTCCGACCATCTCCGGCAAGGAATAAATTTGCACGCCAATTTTTCGCGCTGCAAGATATTCCGGATTAGTTACGGTGATCGCCTGGCTCCGAATCACTAAATTAGTACCTGGGGGCAGGGAAGTAGCTTTGTGCGGTCCAACCGCCACCCCTACCCTTTCGGCTGCCAATTCCTGGGTGAGGGGACTCCCCGAGAGATCCGATCCCGATACGGTCCATCCTTGGGACAAAAACCAGCGTGCCAGGTAGCTCATGCCGATGCCGCCGATGCCGATTAAATGCACGTGGTGCGCACGCGGGGATGTTGTTTCGGGTTGGTTCATTTACTGGAGGGGATATGTGGTTTTAACATACGCAATGTGTCGCCCATTGTCTGTTTTGCGTCACTTTATATCATCTTGCCCTAAAAAAAGATTGCATAAGTTATTTCTAAAGATAATCCTCCGGGTTCACCGTTACTCCCACCGGCACCAATCCTGCTGCCGGCGGAATTGATTTTAATTGGATGTTGGCTGCCCAATATACGCCAAAGTGCAAATGAGCCCCGGTTGAATATCCGGTATTTCCGCTGTATCCGATCAGTTGGCCACGTTTCACGGTGTTTCCCGCGCTTACTAATTGTTTTGATAGATGGCCGTATAAAGTGCTCAAGTTGTTCCCGTGTTTTATTAAAATATACTTTCCATACTGGTATTTGCGCCAGGCGCTCTGGTCGTTTACATCTACTGCACTAACGATGCCGTCTGCGGCGGCATAAACCGGCGTGCCGACTGGTGTCGCGATATCTAAACCGTTATGTACGTTGCCGCGGTACAGGGCAGATTTAACGCCGTAGTGCTGTGAAATGCGTCCAGAGCCGCCGTTATCAGTCAGGACGACTGGCCAGGAAAAAATATTTCCCTTGGTTGGCAACAGGTCCGGGTTGAACTTAGCGCGCAGCTCGTCTTCAATTTGTTGGATTTCGTTCGACAAGGCATCTTGCTGTGCGGACAAATCAGCTATTTGCTGCTGGTAAACAGATTCTTTGCTTTTTGTTTCGGACAGAACAACTTTTTTTGTCTGCTGCTGGTCCTCTATGATGGCTTTTTTGGCCAGCTGGTCACGCTTTTGGGTTTCGATTTGCTGTTTCTTATCGCTAACATCCTGGCGCTGGTTTTCCATGGTGATCTTAAGCTTGGACAAGTTATCCACTTCATCGCGCAGTTGTACCTTCATCTTGCGTATGGCTTCTACTTCGGATAACGTATCGCCGATACTTTTATTTTTAAGGAATGTTAAGAACGGACTGTCGTTGTCGCGGACATATAATTCAGAAATCAAATTGTTTATACTTTCGGTTTTGTTCTGTATGGCCAGCTCGGCGTCTTTGATGTTGTAGTTAAGAGAATCTATTTCCAAGCCCAATTTTTCGGAACTTACCTGGTCAGCTTGTATGCTTAATTTAAGGCGGCTGATGTTCTTCTCAAGCGTACTGACCTCTTGCTGCAAACTCACGCGCGCGGTTACCGCAGTGTGGAGTTCTTCCTGCTTTGCAGCCAGGTCACGGTTTAATAAATCCAATTGTTGTGATTTAGTTTGTATGCGCTGTTCAAGCTCGGCTTTGGCCGCATCTGTGGCGGCGATGCTGGCCGTTACAGATGACGATGCGGTTGCGGCAAGCGTATCGTCGTCGGCATACACAATATTGCCCACTAAACGCAATAGATTTCCCTTATATATAATCCCGCCCGCCAATACGCCCAAAACAACAAGTGTCGCAAAATACCTATGCTTCATGATTTTGTATCTAGCTTCATTACTGCGGTTTTGATTCTAGAAAGAGTTTCTTTCTTGCCTAGTACTTCGGCGATTGCGAATGGGTCCGGAGACGTCCTTTGGCCGGACAATGCCGCACGCATAGGCCATAACACACTCCCCCTCCCGTGCATCTGAACCAGTGGATCAAGGGCATTCATCAATATTTCTTTTTCTAACATGTCGCCTTCAATCGACTCAAGCGCGTTTAAAATATTTTTCAAGACCGTGAAAGTTTTCTCCGGGCAGTCTTCTTTCCAGGTCAATAATGATGCGTTGTATTCCGGCGTCTTAAAATAGAACAACGCACTCCCAATAAAATCACTAAGTATCCTCATCCGCTCACGTTCAATCTCTATAACTTTTTTAAGGAAAGTTGAGTCGGTTTTTATGCCATGGGCTTCAAGCATCGGCATTAACCGTTCCGCCAAATCATCAATGCTCAATTTCTTTAAGTATTGACCATTCAACCAATCAAGTTTTTCTACATTAAAAATGGCACCAGCTTTTTGCACGCGCTTGATGTCGAATTCCTTAATTAGTTTTTCCCGGTCCATGATTTCCTGGTTGCCCTTCGGGTGCCAGCCCAAAAGTGCCATAAAGTTCATTAGAGCTTCCGGCAGATATCCCCTGGCGCGGTAATCATTAAAAGATGCCTGATTGGTGCGCTTGGAGAGCTTGCTGCGGTTCTCGTTCAAGATCAGCGGTATGTGTCCATGCGCCGGTTGCGGGAAACCGAGTGCTTGGCCGATCAGAATTTGCTTTGGAGTATTGGCTAAGTGTTCTTCGCCGCGGATCACGTGCGAAATTTTCATTTCAAAATCGTCCACCACGACAGAAAAATTATAAAGAGGGCTATCCAGGTCTTTGGCTATTACGATATCACCAAAAAGTGCGGCATCGAATTCAACGCTGCCGCGGATTAAATCATGGAAACGCACCAATGATTCCGGCACGCGGAAGCGGATTACTTCCGGCGAGCGGCCAGCTGGCGGTTTGGCAAGATCACGGCAATATCCCGAATATTTTGGTGCCAGGCCGGCGCTTTCAAGCGACTGCCGCTGCAGATCTAATTCTTCTTTAGTGCAATAACAATAATATGCATGCCGCGAAGCGATCAGCTGCTCTAAGTATTTCCGGTATATGGCTTTCCGCTCGCTTTGCCGGTACGGCGCATACGGGCCGCCAACGTCCGGGCCCTCATCCCAATCAATGCCCGCCCAACACAGGCCTTCTATGATATCTGTTTCGTGTTCGGATCTGGAACGTTCGGCATCCGTATCTTCTATGCGTAGAATGAACTTCCCGCCATGGTGGCGGGCAAAAAGCCAGTTAAACAGTGCTGTTCGTACGCTTCCTATGTGCAGCAGGCCGGTTGGACTTGGAGCCATGCGGACGCGCACATCCTGCAGCCCTTCGGGGGTAGCCATTTCTTTATTATCCTATCATTTATGGCGTTTTATTGGAAGGATAACGACTTGCCGTGCATAAAACGGGCCTATAAACGCGTTTAGGAGGCATTTACGGGTATTCCAAGCCCCGTTTTAGGTCCCCAGGACCAGGATATCGGAGGCGATGGTCTCGGCGGCACCCGGTATGAAAAATGCCCTGGAAGCAGCGGCCATTTTGGCTGTCAGGCAGGCATCCGTTAAAAGCTTCTTGACCTGGTCGATAAATATATGCGGAAGCAGATTTTGCTCTTCAATTACCACTCCCCCTCCTTTATCGGCGAAAGCGTAAGCGTTGCCGCGCTGATGGTCGTTGGCCGATTCCTGCAAAGGAATAAGAAGTATCGGTTTGCCGAACAAGGCAATCTCAAAAATACCACTCGAAGCGCGCGAGATTACCAGGTCGGCGGCCGCGTAGGCCAACCCCAATTCTTTTTCGAAGTATGGCACGGCTTGGTATCGGTTCGGGATATTCCCTGGAGCAACCGGTACTTGAAGCAATGTTGCATGGGCAAGTTTTTCTACTTCCATAAAATTATCACGGCCCGTTTGGTGCAAAACTTGCGAAAAACTAATTAACTCCGTGAGCGTGCGGAGGATCAATTCATTTATGCGCTGTGATCCTTGAGATCCGCCTATTATTACGGTAAGTGGCTTATCCGGGTCGAAGCCGAGCTCTTTTTTAGCTTTGGCCTGGTCGGTTGTAACTTCGGACAAAAGATCACTGCGGATTGGGTTCCCGGTGCGCACGGTTATTATTGGGTTAAAATATTTTGCCGCTTCTTCAAAGCTCACTGCAATGCGCGATGCAACCCATCCGCCGAGCAAGTTGTTTAAGCCGGGTGTGCTGTCCGATTCATGGAGCATAACAGGAATCCTGTAAAACCATGCAGCCATCAAGACCGGCAGTGCACCGGTTCCTCCTTTGGAAAAGATTACGTCCGGCATCAGGAAATATAATTTCCACCATGCCTGTACTGTGCCGATGAAAAACTTAGGAACATCCAAAATGTTTTGTATGGAAAAATACCGCCGCACCTTGCCTGCGGAAATTGAGTGCACGGATATCCCCTTTTCAACTAAGAGGTCGTGGAATTCGCCGATATAACCAACGTAATGAACATCTATCTGGATATTATTCGTCTGCGCCTCTTTCACAAGGGCTTCATGTACTGCGAGTAAAGGATAAATATGGCCGCCAGTTCCGCCTCCAGTTAAAACAATTCGCATAATATGGATTTTTATTGCTTTATTATACACCAAAACGTCAGCCATACCGCGAAATATTTGCCGATATGCCCATCATGGTGAGGAATGCCGAAAGAGCCGTACCACCATAACTTATAAACGGCAAGGGAACGCCGGTTAAAGGTAGTATTCCGGATATGGCGCACATATTTACCAGCGATTGCAGTGCAATAATGGAAGCGAAGCCGATTAAAAGCAGGTGCCCGTATTTATCCCGCGTACGCCGGGCAATATATAGCAACCGGAAGACCAGCATGCCGAATAAAATAACCATAGACGCCGCTCCAACAAAACCGAGCTCCTGTGCGGCTACAGCGAAGATAGAATCATCGAGCGGCGCCGGCAAATAATTAACCTTGCTGGTGGACTGGCCGTAACCGACACCCCACAAATTACCGGAACCGATTGTAATTAAGGCCTGATTTATCTGGTAAGCGGATCCTTGGGTATCTTTTTCGGGGTGCATGAAATTCAT
>JAZDEB010000031.1:0-3588 GCA_043809165.1 Candidatus Liptonbacteria bacterium | reverse complement strand
GCCGGTTATAGTCGCGGAAAATGTTTCGTCATCGGCCGCTACGGCTTCATCGGGAACGGCCAAGGTATCTTCGTCGCAGAAGGTTTCTTCCGTAAAACCGAAAACATCCAGCACAAACAAAGGCGCAAGTGTTGCCGCAACATCTACAAAAAGTTCTTCTAGCAGCACTAAAAATACAACAAGCCCTGTGAATAAAACTGCTTCGAGCACTAAGACAACGGCCACCAAAACAACAACAAGCACAAAACCAATTTCTACGGTTGCATCTTCATCAAAAATAACAAGCGCAGGCGCACAACCATCTGCGTCATCGCAATCGTCAGCTGTTTCGCAAACTCCTTCTATGAGCACAGCGCAAACAACTTCCAGCGCAACAAACAACACTGTAGTAAACGAGCCGTTTAAAATATTAATAAGCGAAATACAAACAGGCGGCACGGACGACCCGGGCGACGAATTTATCGAATTATATAATCCCGACTCAGAGCCGCGTAATTTCAGCGAATGGTCGCTGCAATACATAAGCGGCGGCTCAACTTCATTCGAGCAGGTAAAAAAGAAAAACTTTAATGAAGGCGCAGCTATACCGGCGCACGGCTATTATCTTATTACCCGCGGCCTGAGCGGTGCCGGCGACGACGGTTACACGGGTGGGACGGCAGCAGATTTTTCTGAAAGGACCATATCACTGTCCGGTTCGGCCACCGGCGGAATAGTGTTCATCGTAAAAAACCAGGAAGCGCTTACCGGCCTGGACGATCCGGACATTGTAGATGCGGTGGGCTATGGCGCGGAAAATAATTTTCTGAACGGTTTCAGCTCGGCGCCGGCTCCCGGGAAAGGCGAGAGTATAGAGCGCCGTGCACTGGCTGTACTTAACGACCATAATTTCCCGAGCCAGGAATGTGTTTCTGCTCTACCCTCGCATACGGGCGAATATCGCGGCAACGGTTGCGATACGGATATTTATAAAAACGACTTTGAAACCAGGCATATTCCGGATCCGCAAAATTCGAATAGCGTGAGAGAGCCGGTTGAAAGTGAGCCAAATGAAGTAGTACCGGAAGAAGTTGTAAATGAAGCGGACGCAGATTCTGGGAATACAAGTTCTTCCAGTGACGGCGCCGCATCTTCGTCCGTTAAATTCGTACTCTCATATGATTCGAGCACGCTGCACATTGCCGCTGATTGGCGCGAGATAAAGCTGGAGCGTGATCCAGAAAGTGCGCTTAATTATCGGTTACTGGAATTTTCTGCAGGTACCACCACGCTTATTTTCGAAAGTTCTTCCACGCCGTGGACAAGCTGGCAGATTACAGATATTGGGAGAACGTATAATTTCGGGTTAGTGGAAGATCGAGATGGCAGCGATTCTGTCGTAGCCACCTCATCAATATCTGTTCCAGGTATTTTGGAGAACAACCAGGTTTACTTTTATCGCGACCCGCGGAACGAGCTTAAACGGTACGACATAGATTTTTTCTATGATGCTATCCAGTTTATTCCGCCGGTGTGGAGCACTCTTATAGGTGGCCCGGCGTGGCAGGGAATTGTTTTTTATCTTAACCACGACCCGGATAATGCGCCTGGCGTGCTGAACACCCAGAACAATTTCACTCCGGAAAATATGGGAAACGTGATGAACGTTGGCGTAAATGGCGGCACTGCCAAAAATTCACTTCTTTTCGGGCTTTCTCCGGAGGTGGTCGGTCCTTTTGGCGGCGGCTTGCGCCAGCAAGTATTTTTATTGCCGCAAGAGGATGGCCATTTGCCGCTCTCGCTAGGAGCATCATCGGATAGTTTAACTCTCGGCACGAATGATTATTTCACCATGGCCGTTTACGATTTCAGCGGAAGCGGCGGAGGATACCAATCTTTAACACTCGCTGCGCGCGATTATACCCGCCATTATTTTTCTGGGGTCTTGCCGGAAGAAAAAGCGCCCGACGCGCCACCGGATCTCACTGCCGAATTCAACCAATCGCGCATGGAAATTACGCTTTCGTGGACTTCATCTACTGATCCCGATACGCCGGATGGCGAGCTTTCGTATGAAATTGGTTTTAGTACTTCAAGTGCGAGCAGTATTACTAACTGGGTAAGCGCAGGGAATCCGCCGTACATTATGAGAAGTGCTCCGATTGCTATGGAGTGGGGGAATGAATATGTTTTCGGCGTGCGTGCAAAGGATCCGTTTGGCAATACTTCCGAAGTACGGACAATAACATGGAATTTCCCGGAGGGGTTTGTTCCGTTGCCTTTGCAACTTAACCACAGCGAAATGGTTGGTGATCCGCGTTATGGCGGTGGACAGAAAATTACCATGATGAGCGACGAGCAAATTTCGAGTATCTATTTTTGGGGAGAAAACGACGGCGGGCAATGGTGTTGTGCGGCCTCTCGTTTGGAGGTGCATGAAGATAATTCCGGAACGCCTGGTTCGATTATCGCCACGAGTAGTGTGTTCGAATTGGACCGCTTCAATCGGAATGGGGAGCTGCAATACAATTTTGACGGTCTTTCTCTTGAGATCAGCAAATCATATTGGTTAATTCCCGTTCAAACCCAATGGAACCCTACTCGTATATACGGCAGCACCAGGAATCCGTACCTACAGGGCTCATGGGCAGACAGCTGGTCGGATGCGTATTTCAGGATGACGAGAAAAGAACCAACCGCGCAGTGAATTCGTACTTGGCTTACGCAACTACCACAAAAACCAAAGGCAGGTTTATATATAGATGACTCCAAAATTGTTGATACGTTTATTTAGTGCTATCCTCGGAATATGCAAAAAGAGGGCTTTGAGGCCGTTGCCATATTGAATAATATCCGCAGCATCCAGAACGTTGCTTCTATGTTCCGCACTGCGGACGGTGCGGGCATAAATAAAATTTATCTTACCGGCATTACGTCCAGCCCCTTGGACCGTTTTGGCAAACCATTACAGCCATTCGCAAAAGTATCGCTCGGCGCGGAAAAATCCGTACCCTGGGAAAAAGTTCAACGCGCCGGCGCATTAACCAAAAAGCTTAAAAAAGACGGCTACCATATAGTAGCCGTAGAGCAGCATGAAAAAGCGGTGCGTTTCGATAAATTCGATCCGCGCAAACATAAAAAAATCGCAATATTAATGGGCGAAGAGGTGAGGGGAATACCCGCTCCGCTGATAAAACTTTGCGATGCGGTTTTGGAAATCCCCATGCGCGGCAAAAAGGAATCGCTGAACGTAAGCGTGGCTTTCGGCGTAGCGTCTTATGCAATAACGCGTACTTTGGAGTAAAATATATGAGCCATTAAAGATTACATAGTCATGAAACGCATGGGTCTCCCGATTATCGCCACAATCGCGCTTGTGGTCATAGCGCTTGCATACGTATGGGGCCACGAACAATCCACCGCTCTAAAAGAAAAAACAATTACCGTAAGCGGCAATGTTTTTACCGTTGAAATCCGCGATACCGTGCTTGGCCGCTCTCAGGGTTTGTCTGGAAAGGATTTGCTCCTGGATGGGAGGGGTATGCTTTTCATCTTCGACCGCCCGAGTATATACGGGTTTTGGATGAAGGACATGAGGTTTGCCATAGA
>JAZDEB010000030.1:0-13339 GCA_043809165.1 Candidatus Liptonbacteria bacterium | reverse complement strand
CGCATTCCCGCCTTATCTGTAATCTATGCGCCGCGCCGCTTCTCTTTCCCCTGACATTTTCTTTAAGACCTGGTACCTCTCTTTCATCTGGGCTACTGCCCGTTCGCCCTTTTCTTTGGACTCCACCGTACCGGTTTGTACTTTTTCCCAGGTATGGGAAAGGTTCATGCCGGCAGCAATACTTTCCAAAGAAAACATTGCTTCTTTGGGAGCGGCTTCGCCTGCCGCCGGCGCTTTTGTTTCCGGCTGCCAGGTATAAGTGCGGGGCTGCCAATAGAATCTGGCTGCGTTCATGACAACTTCTGGTAATTGCCGGCCGTTAATTTTTATCATGCCCATCGCCGCTCCAGTAGCTGTGAAGAGTATGGCTATCGGCACCCATACCGTGAAACTGAGCGCAAAATACAAAATCATAGTGATTCCTAAGCCGCCACCTACCCACAAAAACTGGCGGAGCGAAAGTGGTCCGATAATCTTATCCTCCGTTTCAATAAATTGCGGAATCTGGTACTGCATTAGAATCTATCCCAAGTCCTTCCATTGTACACTAATTTCCACTATTTTCTCTTGAGAACTTAAACCTGCGAGTTAGATTGTTGCTGTGGTTGCTGCGTGGGGCGAGACTGCGGCGGCGGCGGCGGCGGCGGCGGCGGCGGCGGAACTCCTTTTACTCCTGGGAAAGGCGACCGGGTTATGTTCTGTGGAGCTGATTGCGGTTTTGGAAGTTGGGACTGCGGAGGTTGGGGCGGTTTAGGCGGCAGAGGAGGCGGAGGGACCTGAGCAGCCGGCTTTAGCGGCATGGTGTTGGGCGTAGTATTTCCACTAACGGATTTCCCAATGCTTCCGAGGGGTACGGGCCCGGCTTTTGCTTCGTTTGCAGGAATGTTCGTTTTTGGAGTCGCGGGCGTAATTGTAGACTGAAGCATTGTCTTTAGGGCGCCATAATGCACCACGCGCGCAGTGTCCAGGCCACCCTTTTGTCCGGGGGTTTTACCGGCCTCTTTCGCAGTCGGTTGGACGTTTGCGGCTGGCGGAATGTTTTGCGGAGAAACGGTCACCTTAGCTTGCGGAATCGGCGGCATTTTTGGTGCGGCGCCGGGCTTTCTGGAAAGCGCATCAAAGTAATCTTTGCTGCTTAATTTTCCTGCCGGAACGTTTATGGGCACAAATTCAGCTTCCTGGTGTATTAGCATGGGACCCGGCGCAGTGGGCGGTTGAGTTGTCTTGGCGGCCGGCATTGAGACCGGCAAGGGCGCCGGTTTTATGTCGCTCACAACTGTTTTTGCCGGAGCGGATATTATTATGGTGGCTACCGGCGAAAGGATTTTGGCCATAATCGCATCGGAAATTATCGCCGACTTGTCTCCGGAGATTTTTGTGTATTCCGAAAAATCATTAGCAAAATCCTTGAACGGCATAAAGCCCATTGCCGTAAAGCCGGTTAGTTGCTCCACTAAAGCAATCGTGTTCTCGTCGCTAACGCCTTGCGCGCGGCAAATATCGCCAATGGATTTTTGGGTATCTTCGCTGGCCAATAAATCCAGGATCTCTTTGGGTAACGCCTCGTAGCGATCCAGGAATTCCTGCGGAGATATGTTTGCAAGATTTATCATTCTAGTTGGGATTAAGCATAAGTACCATCTCTGCCGATCGGTCTAGGTTGGATTTCCATGGGAATCAAGCAGACCGCTGCTTCCGCCGGCCGGTTTAGGCGGCTTGCTTCCGCTTTCTTTTGTGGCTTCTGCCGGTTTCTCTTCCGATTTGATATTTGCGCCCGACCTCCTGAGCATTTTTATAAGTTCCTTTTCTTCGAGTGGTTTATTCTTCTCAAAACCCCACGCACTCTTGAATGCATTCCAAGTTGACCTTGCTACCCCCGGCTCTTTATCTAATCTTTTGGCGGTACCCATCATGCGGATTGCAATAGATTTTTGGGCTCTTTCGCGCTCACGTTCTTCCACTTTACCGCTCTTTAATTCTGCGGCTTCCGCATCAAGTCTGGCTTGTCGAATCTCTTCCTCTGCCCTGGCCAGCACCTGTTCTTTGGTGACGTTGTACGGGAATACCTTTTGTCCTTCTATTTTTACCTTTTCGGCTTCGGCAGCCCTAAGTTTTCCCAGAGCATCTACTGTTTTTTGTTCATCCGCCGTTCGTTTAGTGGCAAGCGGATTGAGGAGCCTCTGCCTCCATGTTGGTTTGTTGGATATCGTCTGACCTGTCCCAAAGTCGCGCATGGCGGTACCGCCCATGCGCAAGGCTCCGCGGTAGCCCTTCCTCGCAATCCCCTTTGCTGCCGCCTTGCCGGCACTAGTCACAGAATTCATTGCCTCCTTGGCGAAGGCGATACCCAACGAATTCGCGGCGAAGAACCCGGCATAAACGAGTGTTAAAACTATCCACATTTGTCCCAACTGCTGGAGAATCTGCACGGCATTTCCCACGAAGAAGTTTTTTAGCGCATCCGTGACACCACCCTGCGCGCCCAGCCCGCCTACTTTATCGTGTAGATAGCCCGTATATTTAGCGGCGCCGTTAGTGGTTAAGAGCGCCAAGTAAAGGAAGAACAAAAGTATCGGAGAAAAGAAGGTCCATCTCAGGAAATGATCCCACCACTTGTTCCAATGTTGTTTGAAGTTGGGGAAAACCCATGCCGCCCAGGCGAGAGGCAAAAGCACTATTAGGACTCCGATGTAGGCATAGCGAATCATTAACATGACGGCCAAAACCAGGAATGCCAGCGCGATCATGGCAGAAAACACAATCACAAATATCATATTAACAAGCACCGAGAATAAGTCTTTCAACTTAGCAAAGGGGTTAAATGTTTTTCCTAAATAGCTCAAAAAACCATCGGAGGATGTGGCACTAGTTATGCTATATAACTTCTGGGGACCGAATGCATTTGTCATAGCAAAGACAAATGCCTGGCTTTTTTCATTAGTTATTACACCGCTCGGATCTAAGGGGCTTATTTCCGGGTTTACGGCAGAAATGAAATAATCAGAAAGAGAATCACTTGCCCGCAATAAAGTTCCCGCTATTACCAGCCCGAAGTTTACGATTATGGCCATCGCTATAAGCTTGATAAGCAACTGTTTAATCCCGTAGCTCTGCAGGCGCAGTATTGTAGCGATCGCAATTATTATGATGCCCAGTACGAAAGCGAGATTGGCAATGGACAAGCTGACTGAATATCCCGCCATCACCACCGGTGAATTTATTATCCCCTTAGACATCATTAGGCCAAGCTGGGCAAAGCCGGCGGCCAAGGAGATCAAGGCACCCATCATAGTGGATATTACCAACAAGGCGATATAAAGCGCGCATATAGGTATGCTTGCTCCAAATGTTGTAACTGTTGATCCCGCGCCACATAACAAATTAATCTTTTCAAGCCCGCCCGGAGGCACAACGGACGGTGGCTGCTCCGGCACTGTACTTTGCGCAAACGCATTCTGTACCGGAAGTATTTGCAACGACAAAACCACAAACATTACACAGATGGCTGCCAGTAAAATCTTTTTAAGGGATGGTCTCATATACTCTACTCAGGTATGCATATGGCCCTGGATGAGCGCGAGTTGGGGTATCTAAGGAAGCCGGCGGTTGCGATGATCGCATAACCTTCCGTGCGCGGGTTGGGCACGCATTCGCCGTCACGGCACACGCTATTTGGAGGATCCGTCGGGCAATGGCCGGTTACCGAATATTCTCCGCCGTTGGTTCCGGTTAAACCATCAACTCTTAATTTTGCACTTAAGGCATCTCCGAACAGGTTGCCGGCCTGGGAATTACCGCGATCTACACAGGGATAGCTTCCGCAGTAATTATCACTTGTTAGTCCTACGTTACCGCCGGAGCTTTGCCAATCGGCAACAACCGCGCGCATTGCGGCATCCAGGTTCCCTGCGAAGCAGAATTCGCTGAAAGCTAAGCTGTCACGTCCTGTGCAGAAACAAGGGTTAAGGCCCGCAGCTCCGTCGTTGCAATTCTCCCCTCCCTCCTCGGACTCTTCTCCTGCAGATACAGTACTGCTGGAGGTGTAATAAGTTGAGGAACAATCCAGGGTTTGTTGGGGCAAACTTAATCCGCCGGTCGTGCTGCTAACTGTGGCGCCGCCAGGAATTGTAATACTCCCTCCGCGTAGGTTCTTTTGCCCTATTTCGCATTCAGTATCCACCCATGTGGCCAAACAATTAGTTAGGAGCTTTCCGCTTAAACCATTGCATGCGTTCGAAGTCATGCAATCAGTGAGAGCTGTACCGCTCATGCCCTCACAATATCCACCAGCGAGGCCCTGCCCTCCTGTAGGCGTGCCGATTGTAGAAGATACTATGCCCAGCAATCCGGCGGTATTCGGTTTGCCGTCCACTAGCTTTGTTAATTTATTGAGCGCGGAATTAATCAATGCGCTTACTATAGATCCGATGTCGTTCGAATTTACGATGCTTTGTATGGGAGAACTCATTGAACTATAAAGGCTGTTGCCGATTGCTTGTCCTGGAGTTGTTGCCTGGGTTCCTCCCAGGGCGCATTTTTTGGTAAACGGGTTAGGCGGGCACATTAACTGCAAGCAACTTCCGCCTGCGGGATTTGCACCGGCAAGCACATTGGATATGCATTTATCATATTCCGGGCAGGCATCAACAAGATTTGCGCAGAATGAGGTAGAGAGGAACCCCCCGCCGGACTTGGCATCATTCTCTTTGGCGGTCTTTTCGGCCTCGCTGCGCATTGATACTACTTGGCTCCCCTCCAGCAGTTGGCCAAAATAGTTACCGCTTGGCATGATGGCTTCGCCAAACCCGGCCCAACCGCCTTGCGCAAAGTCGTTGTAAAATGCTTCTACGTTTTGCACTACCTGATCAAGAGTACAACTAACAGGAGGCGGGTTACTTGAATGGACTGATTCCAACTGGAACCTTAATAGAGGCCCAAAGGACTTACAAAACCCTGGGGCAATATCATTAATTATGCTTCCGGCGGCAACATCTGCAGCATCCGTAAGCATGCTCTGCCAGTTAGTAGTGAATTGCGGCGTGCCGCCACCCTGGATCCAGGATACGGTTTGCATTACCAGTTGATGGATGATTTTATCCTGTATCGTGCTTACGAGCGTCTGTTTTACCCATTCAAAGAGTAGTTCGGCCAGGATTGCCGGGTCGAAAGAAATATCGCCAACACCAAGGATTGCGTGCGCCGTAGGTATGCCGAATATTCTTGCTATCAGCGGGCGGTTTTTTTCTCCCGCAAAGCTCGGGCCGTATTCCTGCGCAATCTTGTAATACTGCGTCCGAAAGTTGCTTAACGCATTCAGGTATTTCCCCTCTTGCGTTTCAGAGGTGAGGGCGGCTTTCAGCGGGTCTTCCTGCGCCATACTGAGAAGCATCGCGGCATTCCGTTCGTAGGCCATTAGCTTTACCAGGCTTACCTGGAAGTTATACATGTTATCCGGGGTTACAATTTTTCTGGATTCATCAAGAGCGATAACGGTAGTGTTCTCCAAGGATGCGCCGGACGCGTCCGCGGTTGACTGCTTTTGTTCGTCCAACGCCTGCGAAACATTCGGGAGCGTTGAAGAGAAGTATTGTTTTAAGTTTTTTAAATATTCATTCGTTGCGGCGCCGCTCGTATCTTTGGTCCTGCGGATTCTTGTGGCTTCCGCTTGCGCTTGAACTTCCCAGTCGGGCACCTTGAATTTGCCAGCATCTTTTCCGGTTGCGATTTGCTGCAGGAGGGCATCTGTATCAGGAGAATTAAGGGAAACCTGCCCGTTGGCGTTAATCGGTCCCTGCGGATTTTTTTGTATTAATTGCGCGGCGAGTTTTGTTAAAACGACATCAGAAATATTGTCGGTGGAGGTGGGGAATGGCAACCCTTGTGCTTCGTTGGAGGAAAAAGACAGGTTGTTTTGGCTGTAAAGCGGTTCCACGAAAGCGTTCTCCGGTACCTGCGAATTGCCGGAACTAGAATCCTGCCCGGATGTGTTTTCGTTCGCGCTATCGGTTCCGCCCGGCAAAGATGTATTGGTAATGAGTAGTGCCGATGCGCTTACTACCATAGCGACAAGCAAAAACCCCGTAATGAGCTTCTTCAGGTTAGGAGTATTCATAAAAAAGCGGACTTTCCCACCTCCTTCATTATAGACCATTCTGCGCGCGTTTAATTGGGGATAAGTTAAGACAGCGCCCTTGCAAGCGCTTCAATCTTTCCAATCGATAATCCAGACGGCCGATCCTCTGGCCTTATGTCTAAAAGCGACAATTGTTTAAAGATTTTATCGCCCTCATATCCGGCCGCGCGCAAGTTATTGAAAATAGTTTTGCGCGGTTGCTTAAATATGGCCCGCACCAGCGAATAATATTTATCCGCAGGTACTGCGGGCGCCCTGTTTTTTACATCCCCCATTACTCTTTCTATAAGCATTATTACCGAAGAATTCACCTGCGGCGGAGGCATAAATGCGCCCGGCGGCACATTAAAAAGGATTTTCGGCTCTGCCCAGAACTGCACGCTGGCCGACAAGCGGTTCATATTGCCCGGAGCGGCGGCAATCCTCTCGGCGACTTCTTTTTGGATAAGGAAAACAGACAGCGCTGGCTTATTTTTTAGTTCGCCGATTATCCTCAACAGGTGGCCGGAAATGTAATACGGAATATTCCCGAAAACCGCATATGGTTTTCTGCCGATTTTTTTAGCGATGTTCCCTATCAGCTCCATTGCATCCCCTTCTTCTATTTTTATGTTGTTTGCTGCGTTGTTGCCCGCGCCGTTTCCCGCACTGCTTCCCGCATAGTTTCCCGCTCCGCAGAATTTTTCCCTGAGCGTGCCTATCATCTTCTTATCTTTCTCGATTGCGATTATCGGCACCCCCGGATATTCTCTGCATAGTTCTGCGGTAAGCTCTCCGTGGCCGGGGCCTATTTCTATTATCGCCGAAAATTTCTGCACGCGCGGATTTTTCGCCGGCGTTGCCGATGCCGATGCAATTTTTTTCAGAGTCGCAGTGTTTTTTAAGAAGTGTTGTCCAAGGAATTTCCCCATAAGCTTAATCGTATGTTATGTAGCGCCCTTCGTCATCTTCAAACGCGCTAGTGTCTGATACCAAACTTTTAAATACAACTAATTCTTCGGGGATTTCCGAAAGGAACCTGGACGGTATGTCGTAGAAGCTTACTGTCAGCAATTCTTTTGCGCGGGTCATTGCTACGTACATTAACCGGCGCTCCTCTTCTAGTTCCGCATCGTTTTCGCGCGAGCGCGCGTGCGGCAGCAATCCTTCTGTTGCACCGGCAATGAACACCGCGTCGAACTCCAATCCTTTGGCCAGGTGCATGGTCATTAATTGCACCGGCTGGGTTTGTGTCTGCGCGCCGCTTTGTTCGGAGGCAGTTCTGCGTCCGGTCCGTCTGCCATTTTTTGTTTTTTGGATAGCATCGGTTGATTGGAGCAGCGTTATTTCTTCTAAGAGCGGCGCCAAATCATTATATCCACTGGCAAACTCCACTAACGCAGCAATGTTTTCTTCCCGGTCGGTTAAGTTGGTTAAGCTTTTGCCTACATATTCCAAATATCCAGTGGAAGTCATGAACACAGTGATTACTTCTATTGGCACGCGGGACGGTTTTGCCGCAATTGCAGCAGCAAAATCACGCAACTTCCCTTTATTTAGCGACTTTTCCAGACGCTCCTGGCTCACTGTATCTCCTGCGTTTAACGCATACCTTAAGGCCGCAACAACATCGCGGATTTCCTTGCGTTCGTAAAATTTAAGCCCGCCGTAAACAAAGTACGGGATATTGCGGCGCAAGAATGCTTGTTCTATCGCCCGCGATTGCGCGTTGGTGCGATATAAAATTGCGATACTTTTTTCGTGCGCGGTATTTTCAGCGGTTCCGCGTTTTCCGTCATCGGCTTTTTCTATATTGCTGTTTTCTTTCCGCAATGAAACTATTTCATTTGCAATCCAATCCGCTTCTTCTTCATCGTCAATCGTTTCTATCAGGCGCATTTTTTCTCCGCGCGGGTTCGCCGTCCACAACCTATCCATTTTTTTGATTCGGCTTCCATCCATGAGTGCGGAAGCGGAATTGATAATACATTGGGTTGAACGGTAGTTCTGGTCCAGTGATATGATTTGTGCTTCCGGCCAGTCGCGCTCAAAATTTAAAAATATTTCTATATTAGATCCTCGCCACCCGTAAATAAGCTGTCTCAGGTCCCCGACGACACTAATGTTTCCGCTCGGCTGCGCCAGCATCCGCACCAGCGAATACTGCATGCTGTTCACGTCCTGATATTCGTCAATCAAAAAATGCGTGTAGCGTTCCTGGTATCTTGTTAACACCTCCGGATGTTTCCTGAATAGAATGACAACTTTTTCTATTAGGTCGTCGAAATCGAAAGCATTATTTTTTTGCAATTCCCGTTCATATGCTTCAAACACCGTACCCAATATTTCTTCTTCGGGGTTGCGGTCCAATGGCGGCGGAAGTACTGTCATGCCGTTTTTTATCTGGCCGATCTGCACCGCAAAATATGCCGGGCCGCGTTCCTCGCCGCGTCCAAACCCTTCCCGCACTCTCCCCTTAAGGGATAGTCCGAGCGATTTTACAATCCTTTTTATAAGTGAAAGCGAGTCCTGGTCATCGTATATTACATAGTCGATCGTCCGGCCGAAATGCCGCGCTTCCTTGCGGAGCAGGCGCGAACCAAAGGAATGGAACGTCCCCAGGAAGGGCGGCTCTCCCGCCCAGTTCTTGCGGTTGCTATTTTGCAAAGAATCGTTCGCACGGGCATAAGCGGTTAGCACGCGATCTTCGATTTCACGGGCTGCCTTGTTGGTAAAAGTCAAAGCGCAAATATTTGCCGGAGACACCCCTCTTTCGAGCAGGTGTATTATGCGCATGGTGAGGGTTCTGGTTTTGCCAGTGCCGGCTCCGGCTACTATTAATAAAGGGCGGTCCGGCGCAGTGGCGGCCGCTTTTTGGTTCGGGTTTAGGTTAGTCATTCTATTGGTTGAAGTCGAGGCCGCTTTATGCTACCATGAATACATTAGTACGACCTTATCGCACTTATATAGTAACAGAAAGCCATTCATCGTGGCTGTTTTTTTGGTGACTGGCCTGATTTGCCTTAATTTCATTGGCCACAAGCAGAGTGATGGCCAGAATGACCACATTATGGGTGGGCCGGTTGTTGCAGAGGCCAGGATAAATACCGGCATAACCCCGGTGCTTACCGATACGCTTGGCGCGGTTCTTGGCGGTGGAGCTGTGGATAACACCGGGACATCGCCGGAAAGCCTTGAAAAATATGGCGATTCTGTGAGCAGCCTTGGAGCAGTGCAGGATATAAGAGCCTTCCCCGGCAGCAAGGAAGCCATGTTTACAGGCATAATTATCTACGAAGTGCGCAAGGGCGATACCTTGCAAGGCATCGCGTTGGCCTATAAAACCACAGTTTCCGACATCAAACAGCTAAACACGTCTTTAAAGAACACTCTTAAGGCGGGAGCTAGCTTGTCTATACCTACGGTGCTAGCCGCGAACACCCCAAGCGCGCAAGCGGCAGGATCCGTGCAAGTTGCATTAGCAACCGCGGACATTACCCCAATCGCGCCTTACTTTGCCGTTCCTGCAGCAGGGTTTAACTGGGGAATTCTACACAGCCATAATGGCATAGATATTGCCAATATTTGTGGCACCCCAATCGTAGCCGCCGCTGATGGTTTGGTCGTCCCGGATAGTACATGCATTCCCGACGACAACTGGGATGGCGGGTACGGAACGTGCCTTACTCTCGAACATCCTAATGGCACCCGGACCCGCTATGCACATCTAAGCAAGGTGAGCGTAGAAATTGGTGATTATGTAAAACAAGGTGAGACGATCGGCCTAATGGGTAAGACTGGCGAGGCAACCGGATGCCATCTTCACTTTGAAGTACAGGGAGCGACTAACCCGTTCGCGCGGTCATAGCCCTCGGTCATCTTCGCTAAACTTGTATCCAAAAGCTTCTGCGACGTGATCCTCTCTAATAGTTTGTGATTGAGATAAGTCCGCAATTGTGCGGGCTGTTTTTATTAACCTGGTATAACCGCGCCCGGACAAATGCACGCGTTCTAATTGTGCGGCAAATCTTTTTGCGCCGGTATCAAGCGATGCCGATACGTCTCTCGGCGGAAATATTTTCTCGCGGTTTTTCCTGAATTCCAGCGCGGTGCAAACTTTTTCACGTATTGTTTTGCTTTGGTTCGGCACTGCCTCGTCCTGTAATGATTGTATGCTAACCCTGTTAACATGCACATTGAGGTCTATGCGATCAAGCAGTGGTCCGGATATTCTTTTGCGGTAGCGTAGAACCTCACGCAGAGTACATCGGCATTCTTTCTCTTCATCGCCGAAAAATCCGCAGGGGCACGGGTTCATTGCTGCGATTAACTGGAAACGCGCCGGCATCGTAATCCTTTCATGAACCCTGGTAATGCAAATTAATCCTGATTCGAGCGGTTCCCTCAGGTTGTCGAGGACTGCGCGCGGGAACTCCGGTAGCTCGTCCAAGAAGAGCGTGCCGCAATGCGCTAAACTTATCTCTCCGGGCCGCGGTATTGCTCCACCGCCTATCAACGACAGCGCCGATGCGCTGTGATGAGGCGCGCGGAATGGCCGCTCGTTTGTCCCGCGCAGACAAGTTTGTCCCGCGGCGCTCCAAACTTGCACCATTTCCTTTCTCTCGCGATTCTCCAGCGGTGGAAGTATGCCAGGAAAAGCATGCGCCAGCGCGCTCTTCCCTGCTCCAGGTGGGCCGACCAACAAAATATTATGCATGCCTGCCGCCGCAATGGTGAGCGCGCGCTTTACGTATTCTTGCCCTTTTATTATTGAAAAATCAGGGTAAGCGTTTTGTACTGCCGCGTCGCTAGTTTCTCTTTGCACTATATTTTGGTCTTGGCCTTGCGTGTTTTGCAGCAGAGGTTTTCCCGAAAGCACGAGCAACGCTTCGCCAAGTGCACTGCATCCAACTGTACTTAATTGGGCGATGCCCCGTATTTCCAGCGCGTTTTCTTTTGGTAAAATAATCTTTTCAAACCCTTCTCGCTCCGCCATGATCGCCATACTGGCCGCGCCGCGCACCGGCCGCAATTGTCCATCCAAGGCAAGCTCGCCTAAAAATAAATATTTTCGTTGGTCAAATTTTTCTATCTGGCCACTCGCACATAAATATCCTATGGCAATTGCCAGGTCATAATGCGAACCGCTTTTATGTAAATCAGCCGGCGCGAGATTGACAGTGATGTTCCTGTTCTCGCTGTTCGGCGGTTTTGCTCCGGAATTTTTTATCGCCGCACTTACCCGTTGTTTAGCTTCGCTTACCGCTTTGTCCGCGAGACCGACTATCGTAAAAGAATGGATGCCCACGCGTAAATCCACCTCCACGCGAATAAGCTTCGCGGACACTCCGCTTAGTTCCCCCGAGTATACTGTTACGTAACTCGGAGACATTAATTTTTTACCCTATTCTTTTTTCTTGCAGCTCTCGCACAAGCGCGATTCTGTAATGACGTCGAGGAGATCGGATCCGATCTCCTTGTGGCATAATTCGCATACTCCGTATTCCCCCTTTTTAATTTTATTGAGAGCTTCGTCAATTTCATTCACTCTGTCTTTAAAGTTTTTGGCGATCGAAAGTTTATTGCCAAACTCTTCGGCTTCATCCGCTTCTTCATCCTCGTCAAAATCGCCGCTGTCGTCACCGAAATTTTCCGGCCTGCTGTCTTTGTCTATTTCTTCCAGCAGTTCTTTTTTCTCTTTCTCGAGCCTACGCTCGTAATCGCTGATCTGGTCTTTTGTTAGCATGATGGTGAATATTTTAGACCATCATACCCGGTATATATTAAAGGTGCAATGCTTAAGCCGTAATAAATTTTCGGTAAATTTTTAATAAAGATTTTGCGGGTTTTTATCTAACGTGAGTTAGTATATTTTCTTGGTTGTGGCGGCTGGGTTTTGATGGAGTTTGATAATCCGGCAATTGCCGACAATTTATCCGGCAACACATCCGGCAAATATCCGGCAAACACTTGGAAAAATCCGGCAAAGGCCTGCTGCTAATCTGGCAAGAGCCACTATTAATCCGGCAACCAATTCGAGTGCTCCCTAATTGCCGGATTGACCGTGCTCCGATTGCCGGATTATTCGACAATATTCTGGTCCGAAACCGAATATACCGAAAAGCATAGAAAAATCAAGCAAGTGTGTCTTGTGAAACAAAAATGTTTCACACACGAGAAGCCGCTAAAGCCTAAAAATGTTTCACGCTAAACAATTTGGGTGAAAAACAGGGGTGAATGTTTCACGCTAAACAATTATCTCTGTTATCCATTCAATTTGTTTAGCGTGAAACAATTCGTGAAACATCTTAGGGTGCTCCGTATGTTGAAAGATTCTTATCGTAATAGCCACTCCTATGCATTGAATAAAGAAATCTATACCTTTCCGGAACCAATGGATTGTGGCCTATTCTCTCCACCCATTCCTCAAACTGAACTCGTTTATATTCCACTAACTTCTTATAGAATAAGGGAATGAGTTCTCTTGATTTGGCGCCACGTTTTGTCTTGAGCGATGAACAAAAGGTAAAACAGCCCTCGCCATCGGTGAGCCCTCTTATGTAATCAAAACTTATTGGATAATCTTGCATGTCTATTTTCGAGTGCATTGTTTAGCGCTAAACATCGTGCAACTGTTCCCGCGGAAACAGCTATATTATAAATCTATATGTCGGAATCACATAATAAAAAACTTGGGCACATTGGAGAAATGATAGCTGCCAGATACCTGCGTACTAAGCAATATGTAATATTGGGATCGAATTATCGAAAACCCTTCGGGGAGATCGATCTTATCGCCAGGGCGCCTGATGCTACTCTGGTGTTCTGTGAGGTAAAGACGAAGTTGGGAAAATCGGGTAGCTTCAGGCCCGAAGACCAGCTTACGCCGGCTAAGCTCAAGAGGACCCAAAGAATATCTAAATTTTTTGCTAATCTTTATCCTTCTTTAATAAATGGCGAAAGGGGGTGGAGGATAGATTTAATTGCGGTCATTTTGCATAGGGGACTAGCCAGGAATTGGAAGGCCACAATCAGACACTACGAATGTGTCGGGTGAAATTGGACAGACTATTGGATTTGACAAAATTATGCCGGCGCAATATAAATAGAAGGTAGTCGATTCCGCACCCCGTGCGGAATTTTTAAAAGAAGGAGAACAAAAATAATATAAAATAAATTATGTTAAATGTCAAGGAACTTTCTCGCGCAATAAAGCAAGTTGCGGAA
>JAZDEB010000029.1:0-3208 GCA_043809165.1 Candidatus Liptonbacteria bacterium | reverse complement strand
TTGTTCTGACTTTTTTGCGCGCGCAAAAAAGCTCATGGGTCTATTATATCTCAATATGCCATTCTCTTATATTCCCCTCGCTGCATTACCCGCCCACTACAGTTCGCTTAAGATGTTGTGGGATGTGGATCAATATTTCATAAGGAATTGTTCCAGCAATTTTCGCCATATTTTCTACGGAATTTTCATCTTCCTTGTTGTCGCTCACGATAATAACCGGATCGCCTGCGGCTACCTTCCCCGCCTCGCTTACGTCAATGCAAGTAATATTCATGCTCACCCGTCCGATTATCGGACACGGCTTCCCACTCACCACAAAGAACCCCCTGTTCGATAGGCGACGGTCTACGCCTTCAAAATATCCTGCGGGCACAACAGCAACTTTGGTTTCCTTGTCTGCCCTGTAAGTCAGGCTGTAACCGACCGCATCTCCTGGCATTATTTTTTTCACCGATGCTATTAACGACTGCATCTTGAGCGCCGGTTTCAGATCCAAATTTAAAAAAGGCGAAGGGCTTATGCCGTAAAGCCCCAGTCCCAAACGCACCACATTACTATGTGCGTTGTTCAAATAAACAACTCCCGCACTGGCAGACAAATGGAAATATTTTATAGACGGTAATTTATTTTTTATAATCTCCGCAGCCCGGTTCCATTTTTTTACTTGTCCTTCGGAAAAAGTCCTGTCCTCGCCATCCGCATCGGCAAAATGCGAACAAACTCCTTCCAGCTGTATTTTTTTATTCTTATTGATTATTTCTACGGCTTCGGCAACTTCTTCTTCGGTAATTCCCTGACGATGCATACCAGTATCGATTTTCAAGTGGAACAGGAGCGGAGTAGTAATCGTGCGGCTGATTTCTTTTAATTGTTCTATGCCGGTGATGGTGAAAGCTGTGTCGCCAAGTTTGGAAGTTAAGATGTTTTCCGGCTGGGTGTAGCCGATAACCAGGATTTTTTTGCGTATGCCGCCGACCCTGAGTGCCCGCGCTTCAAAATAGGAATCCACTGCGAAAAACGGGCTGTTTTCATGATCCAGGCATTGCGCCACCTGTACCAGGCCATGTCCGTATGCGTTGCTCTTAAGCACCGGCGCGAAAGACAAGCTGGGATATTTTTTTACGTATTCATTATAGTTCCCAATAAGCCGCCTCTTTGAAATTTGCACCTCAATCAGCGCCTGGTGCGTATCGAAACTTTTTTTAACTTTCCTCAGGAACGGGAGTATGTTCATTGGGTTTTTAGATTGTCGCATTATCCGCAATGCTCTATTTTTTTATTTGTACCAGCCTCAAAGCAATGTTCCCGCCAAACCATTTTTTGGACAGGTCCTTAATTGCTTTAGTGATATCTGTAACCAGGATTTCCCGCACGCCGTTCCTGCCCAAATATTTTTCTATCTCCCCGTGCCTGTATAAATAATCTTTCAGTTTTTCGGGGATGATTTCTTCTTGCGACACGACACGAACATGCTTGCCGCAGATCTTCCTGATCTTGTTTTTTAAGACCGGATAATGGGTGCAGCCCAAATCAATGTGTCGATTTTTTTCTTTAAAAGCGGGCGGAGATATGACTCTAATATCGGATCAGTCCACTTAAGTCCGCCATTTTCTATGAGTGGCACGAGGAGCGGCGCCGGTTCCTGGAAAACCGATATGCGCGAATTTATTTTTTTTATCTCCCGCACATACGCCTCAGAACTTACCGTCCCCTCTGTGGCCAGTATTCCGATTTTTTTATGCTTGTTGCCAGCGTTGTTATCCGCATTCTGATTTTTATTTTTTCTCCGGATCGGCAACGCCTCTTCCGCAGTCGGGATAATAACGCCCAATACGCGCCGGCCCGGATAATATTCCGGCAAATATTCCCGCTGAATTCTCCGAAGGGCTTCGGCCGATGCAGTGTTACAGGCAACAATTATGAGTGAACAATTTTTGTTAAATAAATATTCAACTGCCTCTTCCAGAAATTGATAAATTATTTCCTGTGAACGGTTGCCGTAAGGCACGCGCGCCGTATCCCCCAAATAAACGTAATCGTATTCTGGCAGATTCTTAACCAGGGCCTTCATTATTAATAAGCCGCCTACGCCGGAATCAAAAACTCCTATCTTTTTAGTGCCGCGGCCGCGGGCAATCGCCCTATCCGAGACGCTCTTTGTTGATATACGGCCTGAGGACATCTGGGATAGTAATTGTTCCTTCTTTTGTCTGGTAATTTTCCATAATAGCGATCATCGTACGGCTCATCGCAAAGGCGGTAGCATCATTCATGTGCACCAGCTCCATGCCATTTGCGCGGCGTACGCGCGTACCCAGGCGGCGCGCCTGGTAATCGGTCATGTAATCTGCGGAGTGGGTTTCTCTGTATTTATTCTGCCCTGGCATCCACATCTCAATGTCTAAGTGCCGCGCATCCGGATCGCCCTGGTCGCCGGTGGTGGTTATTACCACGCGGTACGGAATTCCCAGTTGCTGCACCATGTATTCCTGTAGCGCAACTAAAAATTCCTGCTCCTTAAGTCCGTGTTCCGGAATAGTAAATGATTCGAACTCCAATTTATCGAATTGGTGCAAACGCAGGATGCCCTTTGTGTCTTTCCCATACGAGCCGGCTTCGCGACGGAACGATGTGGAATATCCTATGTACCGCGCCGGCAGGTCTTTCTCCTGCAAGGTCTGGTTCATGTGTAACGGCCCCAAGGTGTGCTCCGCGCTTCCCACTAAGTACAAATCATCCTGGTCCAAATGGTAGCGCTCTTCTTTCGGCTCAAGGCGCGCCATTTTTTGCATAATTTCCGGACGGATGATTACGGGCGGAAGAACCGGCACAAACGGCTTCGTCGGATAATTCTCCTCAATTTTTTCGGCAATCGGTTTTAGAATACTTTCATCTGTTACAGTTTTTAATACGTATTGGATTAAAGCAAATTGCAATTCCACCAAGCCTCCTTTTAAATACGCGAAGCGCGTTCCCGACACCTCTCCGGCACGCTCGCTGTCTATTAATCCGAGAGCTTCTCCGAGCACTGCGTGGTCTTTTGGTTCAAAATCAAATTCACGCGACTTCCCCCATTCGCGCACAACCTGGTTCCTACTATCGTCTTTACCGACTGGCGTGTCGTCGGAAGGCAAATTCGGAATTTTTGCCCAAAGCGTTTCGCGCTCTTTTTCCAATGTATTCGATTCGGCTTCTTTCGTCTTTATAG
>JAZDEB010000028.1:0-2718 GCA_043809165.1 Candidatus Liptonbacteria bacterium | reverse complement strand
CCTTATGAATACTGGACTTTTCGAGCTGGCCGCGCTCGTGGTGTTTGCTGCTGTTTTGGGAGTGGCTGCCCGGCTCCTAAGGCAGCCGATCATCTTGGCCTACCTCCTAACCGGGGCCATAGTCGGTTATTTCGGCATTTTCAACCTGAGTTCGACCGGCCCATTTCAGCTTTTTGCCGACCTGGGGATCATGTTCCTGCTCTTTTTGGTGGGTTTGGAAATAAACTACACCTCCCTGCGCCTGGTGGGCGGCACAGCTCTCACGGTCGGATTGTTGCAGGTTTTAGCCAGCTCTTCCCTTGGGTTTGGCCTGGCAGTTCTGCTGGGGTTTTCCAAAATAGCTGCGCTTTACCTGGGAGCGGCGCTTTCCTTCTCCAGCACCATCGTAGTGGTAAAGTTATTGTCCGAGAAAAAGGACCTTGGCAGTTTGTACGGCAAAATCGCCATTGGCATCCTTTTGGTACAGGATGTTATTGCAATTTTACTCTTGGTGGTATTGGGAGGAGTGGGTGGGGCGAGTTCTTTAAATATTTCGAGCGTGGCAATCGCTTTGGCTAAGGGCTTATTCCTGTTCGGGTTGATGTTGTGGTTGGGGCGGAGCATTCTTCCATTCTTGTTCGATAAAGTCGCCCGGTCGCGGGAACTTTTATTCTTAATCAGCTTGGCTTGGGTGTTTCTGGTTGCGGCCGCGGTGAGTCGGGTCGGGTTCTCCATAGAAATTGCCGGATTGCTGGCCGGCCTTGCCCTCGCCAATTCGGCGGAACACTTCCAGATTGCCGGGCAAATCCGTTCGCTCCGCGATTTTTTCATACTTATCTTCTTCGTAATCCTGGGCTCATCGTTAATAAACGGCAAATTCGGCGGGTCGTGGTGGACCATGCTGGTGTTTTCGGTATTCGTAATGATTATCACTCCATTAGTTGTAATGGCGATTATGGGATTAATGGGTTACAGGAAGCGAACAGCATTTTTTACCGGTTTGAGCATCGGCCAAATTTCAGAATTCAGTTTAATCCTGGTTGCTATCGGTGGGCGGCTTGGGCATATTAGTTTGGAGGTAGTTTCGTTGGTAACCGGGGTGGCGATTATAACCATTGTGGCTTCGAGCTATTTTATCGGCCACGCCAACAAAATTTATCGCCGCTTGCGCCCGTTTTTAAATTTATTTGAACGGGCCCATCCGCGCAGAGAAGATGGCAACGATAAGGCGCTCGAAAAGCCGTATATATTGGTTGGCGCAAACAGGGTGGGGGAAAGCATTGCCCGCCATTTGCCCGCGGAAGACCTTTTGGTGATTGAATTCGATCCGGATGTCATACAAAAATTGAAGGCCAAGGGGATTGAGCATGTGTTTGGGGACATGATAGACCCGGACATGTTCGATCGGGTGAATTTCTCTGCCGCCCGCCTGGTGATTTCCACCAGCCCGGACTTGGAGGACAATCTTTTACTTCTGGAAGAATTGAACCATTTGGAAAAGCGGCCGAAGGTGGTGGTGCGCGCCGAAAATGAAAGCGATGCAGATGCATTGTACGAAGCCGGCGCGGATTATGTTTTATTTCCGCACTTCACTTCCGGGCAATATTTAGGGAAGACGTTGGCGGTGGATCCGGAAATGAGAATTCTGGAGAACTTAAGGGTAAGCGATATGGAAATGATGGGGAAGGCCCTGTGAGCTTATCCCACACGATTTTACATAGATTTGGTTTTGTGATATAAATTTTGCAGCCAAAAGCACAGGAGGAGGTGTCTTGAGAACTTTGACCAAATGGGGTTCGGCGGTTTACGCGGCCATTTCCGTGGCCGCGTTCGGGTTCGTAGTCGTGCACCCTGCGTTGCTCCTTGGCGTGCTTACCGGCAGCAAGGAGCTGGAAAGGAGACGAGATGCCGTTCGAAGAGCAGGAGGTCATGCGATTGCTCGTGATGGCCACCATCATGTGCGCTGCGGTGGCGGTCGTTTCCGCCCTGTTGCCGCGATGGAGCATCGGCGGACGCGTCCGCGCTACGCTGGCTGCCGTGCGTAAGCTGGTCGGGCGGCATCACGCGAACGAGTCCTCCGAACACACCTACTTCACCTGCTATGTCGCGGAGCTTGACCGAAAGCGCGCCGACGAGAAGAGTGAAGGCATCGCCAGTTTCCTTGAGAAGGCGCTCGTGAAGCACGGCGGCAGGCTCCTCTCGTCTCGTTACGCAAACTACGGTGGAGCCGACGTATGGGTCACCGTGTACGCACGTCCGAGTACCGAGAGCGTGTACGGTTCCTGCGTGGCGTTGCGCATCATCAACAGAGCGAGGCGCGACGTCGGACGGGAGACGTGGGAGCTCGTCGGGAACGAGACCGAAGATGAGCTCCGGAAGCGAATCGGTCTCTTCGTCAAGAAGATCGTCGTCATAAAGGACGACGACAACATCACGGTCCAGTTCGTGAACCCGCCCGGCACCGCGCAGATGGCGTAGCGCGTTCGCCGGGCCGCGACCCGCACGCCCGCACCGCACCATGAATCCCGCACGAGGTCAACAAAATCAGGGCAGGAACTTTTACCTGCCCTCGTACCAGAGCACTGAAGACATCCGTTCCGTTTACTTGAGTATTCTGGTGCGATATAATATGGCGAATGGCAGCCGTGCTAGTTAAAAAAGAATCCCTCAATAGGGTGGTTAATCATCGCGAGCAATATATATTTGACTTATTTGAGTCAGGGTTGTTTTTGTTGTCCA
>JAZDEB010000027.1:0-5374 GCA_043809165.1 Candidatus Liptonbacteria bacterium | reverse complement strand
TGGGAATAATGCAAAGATCAAATGCGGCATGCGCGGCGTGAGAAATGAATTGAAGCGGACATTGCTTGGAACGTATTCCGAAAAAGAACTAATGGATATAGCGCTATTGCCTTACCGGGCGATGCTCGGATGCCATAACGCGGTATTTAGCAAAGACAGCCGCCGCAGTGCGGTTTCTTTGGGCGTTGCCGGCCTGTACGGCTGGGTGGGGCATGGCATTCTTGACCACATATCCGATCGCGATACGGATGCAAGCAAACTGCCGCATGGCCTATGGTTTGCTAATGAGGCGCACTATACGTACAACGAATGCGCAACAGGCACCGGTATGAAAAAAATAATAAACGACCTATACCGCAGGATGGATCGCGCATGTGTTTGGGAAAGAGCGAATTGTATTGCTGGGAACGTAAAAAATGAATTTAAAAAACCATTAGTCCCGCCATATGCAGATTTTATGGTTATTGGAGAACGGAGCATCGGCCATGCCATTGGTGTAATAATGGCTATTGACGCGGTTACAGATGTTTCGGCGGGACAGATCGAAATACTCATAAATTATTTTTTATATTATCTTACTGCCAGGCAGATGAATGATGACGCGCACGATTGGATTTATGATTATGAGAAGGGGAGAATAAACAGCGCATGTTCGCTGTTGATTAAAATATGCCAACAGAAATCGCGGAACGTTCCGGACATGGAAGAACTGAAGAGATTGTTCTGGGGTAAGGGTATAACCAAAATCGTGGAAGAAATAGAAAAGAACATCAAACGCGCAGAGCGGTGCGCCAAAGAACTATCGTGCATCATGGATGTAGAATTTTTCGAAAACATACTAAGGCCAATCAGGGGTTCCGCGCAAAAAGCCTGCTTGGAGCAGTCAAAAATAAGCCAATTCATTGGGGCATTTAAGCAAAATTAAGCGTCCGGAGGGCCGGTTTCTTGATTAGAAATTTATCCAAAATTTACCAGGAATTTATCGCCAATGTGTTATACTCTAAAAAAATAAAAAACCATGCAGTCCACCACAACTGGAATATATAAGTTAATGGATACGGATTTAATATTGGATAACCAGGCCGCGCGCGCGTACACAATAAAGGACCTGCCGCCGGAGGAAAAACCGCGCGAGAAGCTGGCTAAATATGGCCCCGGCGCTTTGAGCATCCATGAATTGATAGCAATACTCTTGGGAACCGGCACAAAAAAAGAAAACGTACTCGCAATGTCCAGCCGTCTGCTTAAAGAGTATGGCGAAAAAACTATAATAAACCAACGCGACCCAAAGCGCTTGTCCAAGTCGCTTAATATCCCGCTTATAAAAGCCACTCAGATTATTGCCGCCCTGGAGCTCGGCCGCAGGTTTTTTAAACCGGCATCCGGCGGAGCGCTTTTCTTACGCACGCCGGAGCAGGTTTACGAATACTTAAAAGACATGCGCCAATTGCCTAAAGAGCACTTGCGTGGCTTGTATCTTAATGCCCACTATCAGCTAATGCACGACGAGGTCATTTCTATCGGCAGCTTGACTTCAAATATAATCCACCCGCGAGAGGTATTCAAACCGGCATTCGAATATTCAAGCACTGCACTCATACTCGCGCACAACCATCCTTCCGGCGTATCTCTGCCCAGCGAGGCGGATATATCAATCACCAAACAGCTTATCGAAGCGGGGAAGATATTGGGAATCGCCCTACTGGACCACTTAATAGTTACACAAAAGAAATTTGTAAGTATTCCGGCCGAATACAACTAGAAAACACAAAAACAATGAACGAACAAATTAATAAACCATTACCGCGAAGTACCTATTCTTTGCCAGAGTATGATTTTGTGGTGTTCAGCGATGCAGTTCTGTATTCTCTGCCAAAATTATTGCACGACGGCGAAGGCAGGAAGGATAAGTCCGCAGTTAAAAAATATTTCGTGAGAGGTATGCGCATTTTTACGTCGCGCTTGAAAGCAATGGAGAAGACCCGCGGGCACATCTCGCATACCCGCCAGAAAGAATTATCGTTCATGCTCGATGCGCTCATATCCGCCAAGCAGATGCTGGAAGAATAGGAAACGCTTAGTTTAATAGCCGCGGCCGGAGGGCTATATTTTTGGAGCGTCATGAAAGTAAAAAGTCAAGGTTGGCGCGCCATCGCCTCGGCGAGTATGCTTAATGTGCCATGGAGCCATTAGCTGCGCGATTGCGCCCGAAAACATTGGACGAGTTCATAGGCCAGGAGCACCTAGTCGGCCCAGGCAAACCCTTGCGGGTAGCCATAGAAGAAAAGCATTTATTTTCCTTCATATTATGGGGCCCGCCGGGAGTAGGTAAAACCACGCTGGCCAAAATTTATGCCGCGGCTTTGGGCGCAGAATTTTTTGAACTATCGGCAGTTTCGGCTGGCAAAGATGATATTAAAGCGGCGCTCGTGGGAGGTGGACTACTCAATAAACCGAAGCTCTTGTTCCTGGACGAAATACACCGCTTTAACAAGGCGCAGCAGGATTTTCTTTTGCCGTACGTGGAAAGGGGCACACTCACCTTAGTCGGTGCCACCACAGAAAATCCTAGCTTCGAAGTAATCTCGGCGCTATTGTCGCGCTGCCGCGTTTTCGTGCTGGATGAACTGGCTGAAAAAGAAATGGAGCAGATCATTGAGCGCACCGGATTTGCGGTGGACAAGCAATCACGAGAGTGGCTTATAAACATGGCGAACGGCGATGCGCGCCAGCTCCTGGGAATATTGGAGCAGACCAAGGAATTTTATAAGGACATTACGGTAGAGAATTTAACCAAAGCGCTGCAGAGCAAGTTCCTGCGTTACGACAAAAAAGGCGAGGAGCATTATAACGTAATAAGCGCGTTCATAAAATCGATGCGCGCCAGCCAGCCGGATGCAGCGCTATATTACATGGCACGCATGATCGAAGCCGGCGAAGATCCGAAGTTTATTGCTAGGCGTATGGTCATTTTCGCTTCGGAAGATGTCGGTATGGCCGACCCGCAAGCGCTCCAAATCGCTAACAGCGTATTTCGTGCAGTGGAAACAATCGGCTTGCCGGAGTGCGGCATAAACCTTTCGCACGGGGTAATTTATCTTTCGAAAGCGTCCAAAACCAAAGCGGCATACTATGCTTATATGGAAGCGCTTGAAGATGCCAGAAAATACGGCAACCTGCCAGTGCCGCTAAAGATAAGGAATGCACCGACCAAACTAATGAAAGAATTGGGATACAGCGAAGGACATAAGAGATATACCAAAGAAGACCTGCTTCCTGAAAAACTGCGCGACAAAAAATACTACAAACCTGAAGATTATCCGGTTAATGGGACCAAAAAATAAAAGTTTATTTCACGACCATTAGAACTGCGCCGATTGCGATAAACAATGCACCGAGCGCTGAAACGTAAGTAAATTTTTCTCCCAGGAATAGCAACGCCAGGACGAAAACGAACACCACACTCAACCTGTCGAGTGCCGCCACGCCGGATGCCGGGCCGAGCTTAAGGGCAAAGAAATAAAAGAACCAGGAAAGCGCGCCGGCGATTCCCGATAAAGTAATGTACAACAGTGCTTTATTGTCGATTGTGTGGAGCAGCGGCGCCTTGCCCAAGAGTAGTGAAGTCGCCACCAGAAAAAAAACCATAATTACAGCGCGCACCGTGGTGGCGAGCGTTGTATCCACGTGCTCTATGCCAATTTTCCCGAACACCGCAACCAGCGCTGCCGAAACGGCAGATAAGAGACCCAATACAACCCAGTTCATTATATATAAGTATAGCTCATTTGAAAGAAAAATTGGTGGAGTATATCTGCGGAATTAAATTAGGATATTCAGCGCATATCTGCTATCCTCCGTGCCATGACGAATGAAAAGGGTTTTTATGGATTAGGCATCGCGCCGGGTATTTTACGACTTCTTGAGAAAATGGATCTTACGGTACCTACGCCGATACAGGAGCAATCTATTCCCATCGCCCTTGAACGCAAGGACATGATGGGCATTGCCCAGACCGGTACGGGTAAAACATTGGCATTTGGAATACCGATTATTCAGCGTGCCATGCAGGGTGCGGGGATTGCTTTAATAATAGTGCCCACCAGGGAATTGGCCGAGCAGGTAAGCGAAGCATTGGGCAAACTCGGCCATCCGCTTGGTTTGCGCGCTGCGGTATTGATTGGAGGGGAATCGACTTCGCGTCAAATACGAGCATTGCAGAGGAATCCGCACGTGGTAGTCGGTACGCCCGGACGTATTTTGGACCACATCGGCCAGCGCACATTTTTGCCAGCGAGAGTTCAAACATTAGTACTGGACGAAGCCGATCGCATGCTCGACATGGGTTTCGCTCCGCAGTTGAGCCGGATATTACACACCCTGCCGTCAGAGCGACATACTATGCTTTTCTCGGCAACGATGCCGGAAGAAATAATCAGTATGGCGCGCACTTATTTAAAACTGCCAACACGGGTGGAAATCGCCCGATCCGGAAGCACCGCCAAAGACGTTACGCAAGAATTGTTTTTTATCCCGCAGCACGATAAAATGCGCCTGCTCGAAAAAATATTGCAGGATTACCGCGGATCGGTGCTGGTCTTTGCGCGCACTAAATTCAGCGCCAAGAAGATTGCCGCATTGGTAAAACACCTGGGGCATGCCGCGGCAGAATTACATTCCAACCGTTCATTGAACCAGCGCCGTGAAGCGATGGAAGGATTTAAGACCGGGCGATACCGGGTGCTGATTGCCACGGACATTGCAGCGCGCGGCATAGACGTGAGCAATATTGAACTGGTCGTAAATTTCGACCTGCCAACTTCCGCAGAAGATTATGTCCACAGGATTGGCCGCACCGGGCGGGCCGGAGGAAGCGGACATGCAATCTCGTTCGCGCGCATGGACCAGCGCCGCGATGTGCAGCAAATCGAAAGATTAATTCGTGCAACACTTCCGGTTTCAAAATTGCCGGAACTTCCGCCGCCATTCCCGATGCCGGAGGCCAGGCCGTTTAAGCCGGATTTTAAACCGTTTCGCCGAAGCGGGCGTGGGAGCGTTCCTTCGGGGCGTCATCCGCATCCTTCGCGTTTTTCTCGTTTTCCGAGAACTTCTCGTCCTTAATCTTGTTTAATATTTTCTTTACTTCCGCCATTGTCGCATCGTCAAGTACGGATATGGCGATTGCGTCGCTGTTGAATTTTTTAAGTATGGCCAGTTTTTTCTGCCATTCTTCTTCGGGTACGATGTCGCGCCTGCTTAAAAACAAATACTCTTCTTTTTTCAGGAGCGCCGGATTGTATGCACCCAATTCTTTGCGGATGGCCTGGTAATCTTTGGCTACGTCCTCGGAATCCGCGGAAACAAGATGGAAAAG
>JAZDEB010000026.1:0-8459 GCA_043809165.1 Candidatus Liptonbacteria bacterium | reverse complement strand
GGCTATTGGATGAGGTGAGAACCGGTCCAAAACGGACTTCTATCCCCAAAGATGTGCTTGAATTAGCTGCCCGCAGGGAAGAATATAGGCGTAATAAACAGTTTATGCAGGCTGATGCCTTGAGAATGGAGGTAAATAAGTTAGGATATACCTTAGACGACACCCCGAACGGCCCGGTGGTTTTCCCTAAATAAAATATAAAGTTTGATGGCTACGCAGATTAAGGCCAATAAAAGCACCATTAAGATCCCTCCGCATAACCTGGAGGCCGAACAATCGGTCTTGGGGAGTATTTTGATTGATAAAAACAGCATCCATCGCGTTGCCGATCTTTTGGTTGCGGATGATTTTTATATGCCGGCGCACGAAATCATATACCGCACGATTATTGACCTCTACGAAAGGAGAAAGCCGATAGACATAATGAGCGTGACCAATTCCTTAAAGGAAAAGAAATTGCTCCAAGACATTGGCGGGTCAAGTTATCTGGCCGACCTTACCAACCAGGTTACAACCACATCGCACGTTGACCACTATGCGCAGATTGTAAAAGAAAAAAAGATTTTGCGCGATTTAATCCGTGCCTCCGGTGAAATCACAGAAAACGCGTTCGGTGAAGTTGAGGAATTCGAGGACCTTATAGACAACATTGAACAGAAAATTCTCGCTATTTCGCAAAAATCACTGCCGCAGAATTTTGTGGCAATTAAAGAAGAGTTAAAGATCGCATATGAACGCATAGAAAAATTGCATGCGCATAAAGACGCCATCCGCGGCGTACCTACCGGCTTCCAGGGCTTGGACAATCTTCTTTCGGGACTGCAAAAATCCGACCTAATCGTTCTCGGCGCGCGACCATCTCTGGGTAAAACTTCTTTAGCGCTTGATATTGCCCGCAATGCAGCGAACCGCGGGTTTAAAGTTGGGTTGTTCTCGCTCGAAATGTCCCGCGAACAGCTTATTGACCGCTTGATTTCCGCAGAATCAGGGGTATCCCTTTGGAAATTGCGCACTGGCAGGATTACCGATGAAGGCGATTTCCAACTAATCCAATCATCACTCGACAAATTAGCCAGCGTATCTATTTTTATAGATGACACCGCTTCGCCAACGATCATGCAGATGCGTGCCATGGCCAGGCGCCTGCAGGTTGAATTCGGTTTGGATTTATTGGTAATCGATTACTTGCAATTGATCGTCCCCCGCCGCAATTCGGACAATATGGTCCAACAGGTAACGGAAATTTCTCGCGGACTAAAAGCCCTGGCCCGCGAACTGAACATTCCGATATTGGCGCTCTCGCAGCTTTCCCGCGCGGTTGACCAGCGCGATGATAAGCGGCCAAAATTGCACGATCTCCGCGAATCCGGCTCAATCGAACAGGACTCGGATGTTGTGATGTTCATATACCGCAAAGACCGAGAACGCACGGACGTGGCGCCGGAAGACCAAAATACCGCGGAAATAATCGTGGCCAAGCACAGAAATGGCCCTTTGGGTGTGGTAGAACTAAAATTCGACCCGGAGCACACCTCGTTCCATCCCATAGACAAGCACCATACTGAATTTTCGAATGACCTTGCCGACCTCAATTAAGAACGTTATAGAAGAGCTTTCAAAGCTCCCTTCAATCGGTCCGCGGCAAGCAACCCGTCTGGCTTTTTTCCTGGTTAATCTTGGCGCACAAGATATTGCGATATTAGGTAAAAGCATTTCCGCATTGGCCAACTTAAAGCTGTGCGAGCGATGTTTTATGGTTCACGACAACCAGGGCTCCACGTGCAACATTTGTGCTGATGAAAACCGCGACCAGTCGACCATCATGATCATGGAGAAAGAAACTGATTTGCTATCGGTTGAAAACACAAGAAAATTCCGTGGCAGGTATTTGATAGTCGGCCCAATTGGTAAAATAGGCATTTTGGAAGATTGGCAGAAGCTTCGGCTGCAAGCGTTGAAAACTTATATCGCAAAACAGTTTAATGGAAAAGCAAAAGAAATAATTTTGGCGTTTAATCCCACTTCGCACGGGGATTTAAGCGCCGGGTCCATTGCCAAAGAACTTGCGCCGCTTACGGATAAAGTAAGCCGCCTCGGACGCGGTTTGCCTACGGGAGGCGAAATAGAATTCGCAGACGAGGAGACGCTTGGAAGTGCGGTTGAACGAAGGTCGTAAAATATTATCGCCTAAGTCGTTTTTTGCGCCATCTAACCGTGCCGGATTTCCATAACGTCCCCGTCCAGCACAACGTATTCTTTACCTTCCAGTCGCATAAGCCCTTTCTGTTTTGCTTTTGACCAACCGCCCGCTTCCAATAATTTGTCTGCAGAAATTACTTCGGCGCGGATAAACTTGTTCTCAAAATCGGTGTGTATCACGCCTGCGGCCTGCGGCGCCTTTGTTCCGCACTCAATGGTCCAGGCGCGTGTTTCATCTTCACCTGTAGTAAAGAAACTGATTAAGCTCAATGCTTCATGTCCTTTCCGGATAAGTGGGCCGACTTCATTGGCTTCCTTTAAATCCATTACTATATAATCTGCTCCCACCGCTTTAATCGCGGCACGCAAGGCATCAGACACATCGTTTTCCTTTCCGTTCAACAAATATAATTGTTTTTTGGAAGTCAGAAGCTGCAGCTCGCGTACGATTGATTCACCACTGAACGGCAGGGCAAGATTATTTTTCTGCAACTCATCTCGGACTTTTTTTAAGGATTTGAACTGTTTTATTTTTTCTTTATCTCCGCCCTTGGCTTCCCCTTCCAATTTACCCAAACGCTTTTCTACCGTCTCTAAATCTTTAAGCACCAACTCTATTTTAAGGATTTCCATGTCGCGCAGAGCATCTACGGTATTTTCCACATGAATAATGCCGGGGTCTTCGAACACGCGGAGGACGATTACGATAGCTTGCGTATCGCGTATATGAGATAAAAACTGGTTGCCCAGTCCTTCGCCCTGGCTTGCACCCTTTACCAACCCGGCTATGTCATAAAATTCAACTACCGCCGGAATGGTTTTTTTAGAATTACTAAGGGTTGTTAATTTCTGCAAACGCTCATCCGGAACCGGAACGATACCTACGTTCGGATCTATTGTGGCAAAAGGATAGTTTGCGATAACAATGTCCTGGTTGGTTAGGATTTTAAAAAGGGTTGATTTGCCGACATTGGGCAAACCGACGATGCCTATGGATAATTTCATGATTTAAAAGTAATTAATAACAGTGTACCGACTTTAGCGATAAATTCAAGAAAAACGAAGGGACCGGTCGTTGCAAGCGCTGCCCATTAGGCGCTTACTACCGGTCCCAAAATGCGGGCTCCTAATCTACCTTGGGAGCAACCAGGTGCTCCGGTTCGAGTCGTGCGTCAGCCCGTCTCCCGAAGAGGGCGCCCTCTTGCCCTTCTTGAAACTGAAGACGAACTTCTTCTCGTCCTCGGGGTGTGGCTCCAGGTCGCCTCGCTTCACGAGCAGATCGAGAAGCTCTTGCGAGCTGACCCTTGTTCTTGGCTTGTGCAAATCAACCCTCCCGATGGGCTATTTTGCTATAGCCGCATCTTTCTGTCAAGCCAATATATTGTGGATAACGAAAAAGGAAGAGCCTGATTACATTCCGGCTCTTTGTGCAGCTTAGAGAAAGCGTGACTAACCGCGCGGGACGTTCGCCGCTGCCGCGCGCCACGCGTTGGACATGCTGATGCTTCCGTCCTGGGGGTCGATCCTGTACATCCAGGGGTATCCGCCCATGACCTTCGTCACGGCATACATGTCGAAAAGGCGCGGAACGCCGTTCGAATCCACGACGTGAAGCCGGCCGCAGCAGCAAGCAACGAGGCCGCGATCCGGAGCGCCTACTGTAACGTGTGAATGGTTGAGGACAGTACTCATCACTCTCTCCTTTATTCAAGCCAACAAGGTGCCTAGACAGACAAAAAGCAAGAGCGCCTGGTCTGTCTAACCGATGCGCTCTTGAAGGAATTTTTATTTAAAGATTACTTCAACTTCGACTTGGTTAAACAACCAGATTGGCTGTACCAGGTAAAGCTAAAGTAAAAGCGGATGCTCGAGCTGAGGGATCGCACGGATTTCATGATTGTTTAATGATATATGCGCACCGGATTATGTCAACTCTGCAAGCTCTCTTAATATTTCTGGCGGGAGCGGCTCGCCTTTCTTGGTAGTGCCAGGATATCGCCAGGCACTTATCACTTTCCGTAATTCTTTTTGGTCTTCCACCATAGTCCAAAGTTCATATTGGTGTTTTTTACTTCCAGCCCGCTGCATGTACGCGATAGTATCCGGTGCAATTCCTCTTTCTATACGCGCAGGCGAATGCAAAATTCTCTTCACTCGCGCCGGAGAGAGGCCGTAAAAACGCATTTTGGTCTTGCTGTGCGCGGTCCAATAAAGCTGTCTTGGCTTCTTCGTAATTTGCATCTCACGAATATACCATAAACGCCCTAAACCGCGTGTGGCACGCCGCGCTTCTTAAGGACGGTGGTCGAATAAATTTCGAGAAGCGCGAATAACAACGACAGGACCAGCGGCCCGGCCAAAAAGCCGATCGGCCCGAAGAACTCCAAGCCGCCCAACACGCTAAGCAAGATGAACAGCGGATGGATGTTTACGCCGCGCTCCACCAAGTACGGACGGAGAAAATTATCTACCAAACCGACAACAAAGCTGGCCCATAAAGCAAGGCCGACCGCTAAAACTATTTTGCCGGTCAGCAATAAATAAAGTATGGCCGGAATGGCAGTTATGGCGGTTCCTATGATTGGAATAAGCGTGGTTATTATAGTTACCGAGCCCCACAATACCGGACTGGGCACGCGGAAAATGGCGAAGCCGATGCCCATAGTAATACCTTGGGCAACCGCAACTACCAGGGTCCCCTTCACTACCGAATTGACCATATTATAAAGCTTATCGAATATTTCATCGGAATAAACCGGAGAAAGCGGCGCCAGGCCTTCCAATGATTTTCGGAATTTTATTCCGTCGCGCAAAAAATAATACAGGCCGAACAGCGTGATAAACAGGAAGCCGAAAGCGTTCAAGACACCCGAAAATACCGAGCCCAGGCGTTGGAAAGCCCATTCCAACCCGCTCCGGACATATTGATCGATTTGCATCTGGCTGATCGGAATGTGCAATTTCGCAGTAAACTCCTGGAAGGCCGATGCGTTAGAAAATATGGTCTGGCTGCCACCAGTAGATAACGATGCATACAAATTGAATGCTTCGCTAAAAAGACGGACGCCCAAAAGTGTCAATGGTATGAATACAACCAGGAAAATGATTATGACCGACAAAAAAGATGAAATACTTTCCCTGCCGCCAAATATTTTTACTAATTTGCGGTAAAGCGGCGCAAACAAAATAGCCAGGGTCGCGGAAAGTACGATTGAACTAAGATACGGCAAGAATATCAGAGCCGCTAAAATTAATACGGCCACAAGCAAACCGAGAATAAAATAACCCTCCTGATTTTGTTCCATTACTATAACTATACCACAACCTGCGCACCTTGCCGTAACACCATTACCCTCCTGTGCCGCATTAGAACAAGCGTTGACGGCAAAGATTTAAGAATACCGGAATCCACGTATAAATCTACTTTGTTTCCAAAAGTTTTTTTAGCTTGCCGCACCGAATGAGCCGGTTCTTCTCCTTCGACGTTGGCACTAGGGGCGACCAAGGGGCCTGTTTTCATCAACAGCTTTATTAGATGCTGCTGGTTGGGCATGCGAAAGGCTAACGATTTTTTTCCTCGATGCAGATAAGCGAATTTTTTTAATGGAACATTGAAAACGATACTCACTTTGCCTGGCCAGAATTTAGCCAGTTTGTTTTTCAGTGCCGGGCTTGGCCTTATGCCGAATAACCCAAGGTCTGATATTTGACCGATCAAAATTATCATCGGTTTTTTTAAGTTGCGCTTCCTCAAGTAATAAATTTTCTTTACTGTCTTCGGCAAAAGCGCACTGCCGCATATACCGTAAATAGTGTCGGTTGGAATAACCGCAATACCCCCATTTTTTAAAATGGTTTGCAGCTTCGGACTATTAAGTTTTTTCAAATTCGGCATTTATCCGGATTTTAAAGCGATTTTAAGGCGCGCTTTTCTTCCAGGTCGGTAAGATAGCGCTTTCTGATCCGTAATGATTTCGGCGTTACCTCGACCAATTCGTCGTCTCCAATATATTCTACTGATTCTTCAAGCGTCATTTCGCGCGGGACCTTCAAAAATTCCATGCCGCCATCCGACTTGGCGCGCATGTTGGAAAGCTGTTTTTCTTTGCATACGTTTACACGCAAGTCCATTGCTTTCGCGTTTTGTCCCACAACCATTCCCTCATAAACCTCTATGCCCGGGCCAATGAACATTTCTCCCCGCCCTTCTGCGTTCAACAGGCCGTAAGTTCGGGATATGCCGCTTTCGGATGCAATAAGCGAACCATGCGGGTTGTTTATAAGCTCGCCTTTATATTCTTCAAATTTATCGAAGAGGGAGTTCATTATTCCCCTGCCCCTGGTCATTGTTAAAAACTGGTTACGGAAGCCGATTAACCCGCGCGTCGGGGCGAGGAAATCCATATAGGCCACGCCGTTTTCGGTCTTCATGTCGGTCATGGTTCCTTTTCTCTTGCCCATCTCCTCGATTACGTTTCCAGTGAATTCCTCCGGAACTTCGATGGACGCTAATTCTATCGGCTCGCAGTCAACGCCATTGATTTTTTTCAAGATGACCTGCGGGCGCGAAACCTGGAATTCATATCCTTCGCGGCGCATCTTTTCTATAAGAATCGTGAGGTGTAATTCGCCACGGCCAGCCACCATCCAAGCGTCCGGCGTATCGGTGGACTCGACGCGAAGAGCAACATCCGTTTCCAATTCGTGCGTAAGCCGCTCGCGCAAATTGTTCGATGTGGAAAGCTCTCCTTCTTTTCCGGAAAACGGCGAGGTATTCACGGAAAAGGTCATCTTGACCGTCGGTTCCTCAATGGCGATTACCGGCAATGGTATTGGGTTTGCTGGATCGGCAATCGTCTCACCGATAGAAATGTCGGATATTCCCGCAATTGCTGCTATATCACCGGCGTACGCTTCATCCACTTCCACGCGGCTCAACCCCTCAAAGGTCATTACCGCTGTAAGATTTGCCGGCTTTGATACTCCGTCGCGGTTTATGTGTACAATCGCACTGCCCTTTTTAAGCGTTCCTGAATACAAGCGGCCCACCGCAATTTTCCCTTTGTAATTGTCGTAAGCCAAATTTACCGTAAGCATCTGTAACGGTGCGCTTGTGTCCATTTGTGGCGCAGGAATGTGTTCTATGATTGCGTCGAATACCGGCTGGATGTCTTGCATCTTTTCCAAATCACTTTCCTTTCCGGCTTTACCCTGTATGCCAGAAGCATAGAGCACTGGAAAATCCAACTGTTCATGTGTTGCCCCAAGCTCTACAAATAAGTCAAAAGTGCGATCAAGCGCCCAATCAATTCTTGCAGTCGGCTTATCTATTTTATTTACCACCACTATAATCCTGTGCCCGGCTTGTACAGCTTTCTTTAATACGAATTTAGTTTGCGGCATTGGGCCTTCTTTCGCATCGATTAAGAGGAGCGCGCCGTCCACCATGCGCATAATGCGTTCAACTTCGCCTCCAAAATCGGCGTGCCCAGGAGTGTCTACTATATTTATTTTCGTTTCCCCGTACCAAACCACGGCATTTTTAGAAAAAATAGTGATCCCCCGTTCGCGTTCAAGTTCGTTGGAGTCCATTATTAAATCGGTATCGGCTCCGGTTTTTAGCTTGAACCGGGTTGACTGCTTTAAAAGAGCGTCCACCAATGTGGTTTTGCCGTGATCAACGTGCGCGATTATGGCGATGTTCCTTAAATCCATATAGATAAAAAATTATTCAAGAGTAAATAAAAAGCGCGCGGATGCGCATGTGCCTATAGCATGACACATTTTACTTATATTCGCAAGCTGCCGCCTAGAGTTTTCGTTTATTTTGGCAGTTTGTCCCGCTGCGGGTCTATTTCCCGCATAAAGCAAACATTCCCCTTGCCGTGTGACCAGTAAGGTGCGTCCGTGCCGTAAGAAACCGGATATGGCGCAGACGGATATTTTAGCGAACTATCCACAGCACCGCTGGAACTATTTGTATTGAAATTTGCGCACAGCTTAAAACTCAAATCACCTGTTTTCTGGTATTCGTATGCATTGCCGTTCTCCGGATCGCGAGGGACCATGTAGCCGCTTATTTCGCTGTTTAACTGGTCCGGGTTATCCGGCAAACTTCCCTTTTGCTGCCAAAAATATACTGCCTGGTATTGCAAGTTCTGCAGGTCGGAAATACGCTGCTCATCAAACCTGGAAGCCCTGCGGGCGAACGGAGAGCCGGCTGCAAAAATCCCGACTACAACCATCATTACCACAACCAC
>JAZDEB010000025.1:0-8606 GCA_043809165.1 Candidatus Liptonbacteria bacterium | reverse complement strand
CGGTACGCCTGGCCTTGTACTAACAGCATTTTTTTGGCCAATCCATACGGAGCGTTGGTTTCTTCCGGGTACCCGTCCCACAAATTTTCTTCTTTAAACGGAACTGGAGTAAATTTTGGATATGCGCAGATGGTGGCCAGACCCACGAATTTTTCCACATTCGCAGTGCGCGCGGCTTCCATTAAATGTGCGCCCATCATTATATTGTCGTAATAGAGTTCGCCTGGTTTGGCGCGATTCAAGCCAATGCCTCCGGCCTTCGCTGCCAGGTGTATTACAATATCTATCCCCTGCACAGCTCTTTCGCAGTTTTCTTTTAAGCGTAAATCCAGCTCATTGGAATGCGGAGCAAAAATATTTTCTGCCGGCACGCCGCGCTTTTCTATTAAATTGCGCACCAAATGTTTACCCAAAAAGCCATGGCCGCCCGTAACCAGGATCTTTTTAGTGCGGAGATCAATCATTGTTTGAATACGATAACACTATGTTTGAATGAGGTCAACGCGTACTATCCTTGAACCCGGCGCGTACGAGCATTTCCCTTAAATGGAGATGTAGGTCGCGATCAATATTCTCTCTCCACACATATTCAGATGATTGGTTATCCAACCGCACGTCTTCTTTCCCGCTCACCCTCACCAAGCAAACCACCACCGGGGTATGCACGCTGGTGTTTTCGTATGAACCTTCTTTGTCTATAAATTCATAAAACCCGATTTGCCGTATGAACTTGCCGACCAATCCGGTTTCTTCGTGCAGTTTACGCATAGCGGCATCTTCCACTTTTTCGTTCTTCAACACTCGCCCGCCCGGGAAACCCCAAGTGTCTTTGAGTGGCTTGTTTTTTCTTTTGGTTAACAAGTAACGTTCGCGACCATCAACAGCAATCACGTCTACGCAAAAAATCGGGACCGATTGGTAAATCTCCTTGTAAAGAGTGTCTGGGATTTTTTCCGGACCCACAGGTATTGGATTGTTCTGGTTTTCGCCGTCCATGATGTATGACGATATTGTTTAATAAATATTTCCTACGACCCGATTTCTGTTTACGCTCGATTATAAATTATTGAAAATAAAAAAGAAGGGCGGGAACTGCGTGGTCCCGCCCATCTGGTTTGCGCCAGGCACCTTGCAGCGTCTGGCTTACTACTTCGGCATCCCGAACTTGAGCTTCTCGCGGGCGGTCTTGAGCGTGTCCGCGGACACGAGCCCGATCGCCTCGGCGTAGGCCAGTGTCCCCTCGGTGAGAGACACCAGCTGGGTCACGCGCCGGAGGGCCATCGTGAGGTCGTTCTCCTCGGCGGCACGCTGGGCGGGCGGATACTCGATGTTCACGTCGAGGGTGGCGACTCGCATGCCGTCCCGCACCATCTTGAGCATCGGGAGATGGGTGATCCCCCAGTTGCCGGCGAATTTCTTCACGGTCTCGTCGGGGTTCGCGAAGTACTCGATCCCGCCCTTGCCTACAGCACGACCGCCGTAGAAGCCGTCGGGGCGGAAGCGCGGAGCGTCCTTCATGAGGATCAGGTGCAGGATCTCGTTTCCCGCGCTCTCGGTGTACCTTTGGAAAGCCGGATACGTACGGTGGGCCCTCTTGGTTCTGTTGAAGTTCACAAGATCAGCCCAGCCATCGAGGATTCGCTCGAAACCCGGATGGGCCTCTTTCGGCAGATCCGTCTTCTCGGCCTCCAGGAAGCAGACTGCGCCGTCGTAGTCCCTCACCAACTCCCATCCGGCGCGGAAGGCCTGCGGACGGCAGTTCGCGTTGCCCTTGGCGTCGGCGAACAGGATGACCATTCTCGCCTTGGCCATGTTCTCGACCGCGGCGGGATGCGACCCGTCGTCGACCGTGAGTATGGTGTACCCCAAGCCGACGGCGTTCCTGGCGGTCTCGCACGCGAGCTTCGCTCGGACGTCATTTGGATCGGGGTAATACGTGCTTGTCACGAACATGCAGCGGCTCTTGTCGATCAATGGGCACCTCCAAGGGAAAAACTAATCCCTTCAAAATTGCTTTTTCAGATCAGGATGCCAAATCAAGGTGCTAAAAACTGTTTTACATTATATATCATTTCAATGCTTTAGTCAAGACACACTTATGCGCGCGTAATGTCCCAATAGCTTGGAATCACTTTCCATATTCCATTTTCTGATTATCGATTTCATACAAATCGTGCGATAATTTATCCATTATGATGAACCACGAAAAAGGCAAACTGCTTGCTGAACTTTTAGAAGAAGTTGCCGCAGACGGCGGATTTTTCCCGACCGAGGCCTGGCACGCAATACACAATGCAGTAAATGTCCCCTATTGCGAGGTTGGTGTTGTGCGCAAAATAAACGGCGAATGGAAAGTGTATATGAAACGGATGCGGCCGAACGATGCGGATTTCCCCGGAGACCCGTGGGAAATTCCCGGTGGGCTGTTTCAGGTTCATTTCAACAACCGCGATGAAGCCGCAGAAGAAATCGCCAAAAAAGATATCGGTGTGCCGGTTAAAAATATCCACGAAACCGGAACGATAAAATGGCACGTCTCACGCGGGAACGGAATCTCTCATGTTTGCGTATGCGAAGAGGATGGCAAAAAAGTGGAAGAAAATGACCGCGCTAAATTCGTGGGCCGTAATGAATTGCCGTCGCCGCTAGTGCCGTACCAGGAAATATTTGCCGGTATGATTTTTGACTACCTCGCAAAAAACGAATACCCGGAATAATTTACGGCTTCGGTTGCTTTTCCCGCTGTTCCCTCTCCCACTTCTCCCTCTCCACGTCTTTGGCGTCCGCGTCCATCATTATGCGCACAAGCTCGTCGAATTTGGTTTTTGGTTCCCAGTGCAAAATTTCTTTGGCCTTCTTGGCGTCGGCAATCAGGTTTTCCACTTCGGTTGGGCGGTAATAGCGCGGATCAATCCCCACATACTTTTCCCAATCATCAATACCAACATGCTTGAATGCCGCCTCTACGAAATCGCGCACCGAATGGCTCTCGCCGGTGCCGATTACAAAATCATCCGGCTTGTCCTGTTGGAGCATCAAAAACATGGCGTTAACATACTCTTTCGCAAAACCCCAATCGCGGCGGGCATCAAGGTTCCCTAAATACAATTTATCCTGCAAGCCGGCTTTTATGCGGTTCACTGCCTTGGTAATTTTTCGGGTCACAAAAGTTTCACCGCGTCTGGGACCCTCGTGATTAAAAAGTATTCCGTTCGCCGCAAACAAATCGTATGCCTCGCGGTAGTTTTTCGTAATCCAGAATGAATAAACTTTGGCAACACCATACGGGCTCCGCGGATAAAACGGCGTTAATTCGCTCTGCGGCGGCTTGGCCGCGCCGAACATTTCGCTCGAGGATGCCTGGTAAAATTTAATGTTCTTGCCGGTGTGATCCTTAAAATCTTTTACCGTTTCCAGAATGCGCAGTGTCCCAAGGCCGGTAATGTTCCCTGTGTACTCCGGGATGTCGAAACTCACCCGCACATGCGACTGCGCGCCCAAATTGTAAATTTCGTCCGGCTCGATTTTATAAATCAAGCGGCGGATAGTGCTGGCATCGGCCAGGTCGCCGAAGTGCAGGAAGAAGCGGCGGTTCTCTTCGTGCGGATCCTGGTATAAATGCTCGACGCGGCCGGTGTTAAAAGTAGAAGCGCGGCGCATCACGCCATGCACTTCATATCCTTTTTCAAGCAATAATTCCGCCAAATAACTGCCATCCTGGCCGGTTACGCCGAAAATAAGTGCTTTTTTCATTGCTATTAATTTAACCGAAATTTACCGCTTTTGCGAGCCCGAAGAACTAGACGATGCAGTAGTGCCAGTGGCGTGCGCGCGGCTTTCGAAATTCTCATAAAGCGAACGGATGGCGTTTGCATCCGGCCAATGGGTAAGGATGTCGTTAGCTACGCGTTCAACTCCGGATACATTCCCTTCATAGCGGTAGACATCGAACAAGCCGTATAAGGTTTGCGGCCGCTCCGGTGCACGCTGGTTCCCCTCTTCATAATAACGCTGCGCGGCGAACAAGTAGCTCTGGTCGCGGGTAGAGCCGAATGCTGATTGGTTTAAAATCCCCAGCAAGTACAAATCCTGGTTGAAGCTCGGCCCCGATCCTTTCTGAATGATCGGCTGGTAATAGCTGTTTATAAAATCCATAGTCGCTTTTACGAGTTCACTATTTTGGCCTGCATTCCTGACAATCCCGAGCATATTTCCTGCGACATTGCGAACTAACTCGTTCTGCCCAATCGGCGAAGGGGCATCAAGTGACGGCTGAATGCTATTCTCGAATTCTATAAGCGTTGTAGCTTCTTGCGCATTACGATTAGCTTCAATGTACAAGCTGGATTTACGGTATGGCAAATAACTGCCGTATATGGCAATAGCGACAAGTATCGCTACCCCTAAAATGCTTATAGTTTTTTTAAGTTCGCTGTTCATGTGTATTCTCAAACTCGTATAAAGCAAACCCCAGAATGATAAAAAGGTTAATTAGAATCGGCAGTACGTCGAATAGGATTAATGCTTGCACGAAGTAAGCTACGGGAATTGCGAATAAGAGCCCGCGTAGCGCCACCGATTCGGTCGGCGCACGATACTTCGGATCGCGCGATTCCTCCCTGCGCGGCATTTTGAAAAACTCGTAATAATATGCCGCGAATATAGAAAGGTAGGCCAAGAATCCCAAGAGGCCCGTTGCCGCTAGATAATCAAATATAACGCTATGCGCATGGTCAAACCATGTTTCTGTGTTTTGGTTGGGATTGAAGTGGCGTGTATCGAAATATTTATCGAATACTGTGCTGAAATTTTCCGGTCCCCAACCCAGGAGCGGACGGTCCAGGAACCCTTTCCATGCCGAACCCCAAGTCCAAAAACGGGTCTGCGCAGTCTGGTCGCTCAAACTAATCGTGAGAAAGCGGCTACCCGGCACGTTCCTATCTACTAGTGGTTTACGGAATGCATATACTCCCGCGCCTAGAACGATAAGAACCAATAAACCTACGGCTGCCTTCTTGCGCATGCGCGAATCGGAAAAACCCACATACAAAGCGAATATGAAAAGCGCTGCAGCTAGCCCCAAAAATGCGCCTCTTGTTTGGCTGAGCACGAAAAATATCAGGAATACGACTACCAATCCGATTACCGAAACCAATTTCCATGGTGCCTTCCCCTCTTTTTTGGAATACCAATAGTAAAGCGCATAAAAAATGGCAAACATTAAATACGGCGCTACATACGCCGGATTACCAAGAGACCCTTGGAATCGCGAATCAGAAAATATACGGCCGAATAAGGTTGGTGCGCTAGGCCCGCCGGATGCATCGCGATAAGGACCTATAAAACCCGGAAGATATACCGCAGCGCCTATTCCGTAGAGAATCATGAGCACGGCCGCCGCAATAGAAAGCTTGAAAATTTTTATCCAATCACGCCTCTCGCGGAACAATATTACAAGCAGGAAGAAAAACGCGTAATAGTGGAGCATCTGGAATCCCCCGTCGCCGCGCTCGAAGTTGGACCAGAATGCCGTGTGCGGATCATCGGCAAATATAGTGGCCAACATGAACACTACGGTAAAAACAGTGACCGCGCGGAAGATCCAGCTTTTTGAAACTTTCGAAAAACGCTCTTCAAGCTCCCCCGGTTTGGCAACAAATCCCCACCACAAGAGGAAGAATGCCAGCGATGCCTCTACTGCCACGCGGAAAAAATAATATTTCCCTCCGATGAACGGGAAGAATGTGCTCCATAAGACAACATTTATGCAGAATACCGAAGCGAACAGGAAAAAGCGGGAGAGTTTTAAGAGCATTTATTTTATTTTAGCGGGCGTACTCCACTGCGCGCATTTCGCGGATCACGTTTACCTTTATCTCGCCAGGGTATTTTAACTCCGATTGTATGCGGTTAGCAATTTCGCGAGCCAGTTCCAGTGCGCGGAAATCATCAATTTTTTCCGGCACCACGAACACACGGAGTTCGCGGCCGGCGGAAATTGCGTAGGCCTGCTTAACTCCCGGAAATTCGAGTGCCAGTTTTTCCAAATCACCCAAGCGCTTCACGTAATTTTCAACCGAATCGCGGCGCGCACCCGGCCGGGCGGCCGAAAGAACGTCCGCAGCCGTAACCACGTATGCCTCCGGAACCGCATACGGGTAATCCTCGTGATGCGACTGCATGCCTTCGATTACAGCCTCGTCCATGCCATATTTTTTCAAGATCTTACGGCCAAGGTCAACGTGCGTGCCTTCCACTTCGTGGTCAATTGCTTTGCCGATGTCGTGCACTAAAGCAGCACGCTTGGCAAGCTCCACGTTCAGACCTAATTCTGCTGCGATCATACCAGAGATGTGCGCCATTTCGATTGAGTGCACCAGCACGTTCTGCCCGTAGCTGGTACGGAAATGAAGACGTCCGATAAGCTGGACAATTTCTTTCGGGAAACCATATACACCGACCTCCATAACTGCCTGTTCGCCGATTTCCTGTATACGCTTTTGCAATTCCTGTTTGGCTTCTTCAACTTTCTCCTCGATTTTCGCCGGCTGTATGCGGCCGTCTTTAACCAGTTTTGCGAGTGCCAGACGTGCCACTTCCCTGCGGTACGGGTCGAATGAAGAAATAACAATCGCATCCGGCACCTCGTCAATTACAAATTCCACGCCAGTCGCGCGCTCCAGGGCACGGATATTGCGGCCCTCGCGGCCAATGATCTTCCCCTTAAGTTCTTCGTTCTCAATCGGGAACATGGTGGTAGTGATTTCTGCCACATGAGAACGCGCATACCTCTGGAGGGCTACCGTAATAATGTCCAGAGCGCGCTTTTCCACCTCATCATGCCGCTCCTTGTCCAGCTTCAGGATCATTTGGTTCAGCTCCTGTTCGTGTTTCTGCTCTATATCGCGCACCAGCTCATCTTTTGCCTGAGATTCGGTTAAACGGCTCACGTGTTCGAGTTGTTTAATAATATCCTCGCGCATAGCTTTTATTTTTTCCTCATCTTGCGCGAGCGAATCCTGTTTTGTCTTAACCGCCTTTTCCTGATCCGTAAGGCCGGTTGCGCGGCGATCCAACATTTCTTCACGCTTCAAAACGCGCGTTTCCAAAACGCTTAATTGGTTTACGCGTTCGCGCTCCTCTTTTTTGAAGTCGGCAATAAAAGAGGCAGCTTTCTCTTTTGCCTCCAAAACGATTTCTTTTGCTTTCGACTCGGCCTCAACTACTTTTTGCTGGGTCTTTTCCTCAAGTGATTTACTGGACCTTAATATCGAAAACCGTCGAAGAATATGTTCCGCTGCAATACCCAAAACCAAGCCCCCTCCAAGAAGGAGTAGTGATGATGTTTCCATTTATTAAGTGATTCAATGATTGGTTCATTCCAAAGTGACGTTTTAATGCCTTCTATTATATGCCGAAGGAAGGAGGAATGTCAAAACTGCATGCACCAATATCCGAAAGGAAGGACTGTCGTGCTACAATACCTCCATGCCGCAAAACGTAGTCCTGGTCGTCTTGGACGGCTGGGGAATCGGCGCCAAAAACGAGACAAATCCCATTTATTCCGCCCACCCGGAATATTTTAAGTACCTGGAAGAGAATTTTCCGATGGCTTCACTGCAGGCATCGGGCATTTCCGTTGGCCTTCCATGGAACGAAACCGGGAACAGCGAAGTTGGCCACTTAACGCTCGGCGCCGGCAAAGTTGTGTACCAATATTATCCGAGGATCGTAATGGCCATCCGCGACGGCTCATTCTATGAGAATAAAGTCCTCAAAGACACTTTCGCCCATGCCAAGGCTAATGGCGGCGCAGTGCATATGGCCGGGCTGCTCACCAAAGCCAATACGCACGCTTCGATGGAACACCTTGCTGCACTTATTTCCATGGGCGAGAAAGGAAACGTCCCGGTTTACTTAGATCTTTTCACGGACGCAATAGACAGCCCGCCGCAAACCGCCGAGGAATTATTAAGTAAAATCCCACTAGAAAAAGTAGCCACAATAACCGGGCGGCACTTCGCAATGGACCGCTCGGAGAATTGGCCTCTCGTTGAGCGCGCATACAATGCCATCACTAAAGGCGTAGGGACAGAAACCAAAGATGTAGCTGCAGAACTTAAAGCTGTTTACGAAAAAAATCTCACGGAAGAATTTTTGGAGCCGGTGATAGTCGACAAGTCGAAATGCCTTAAAGATGGTGACTCAATATTTTTCTTTAATTTCCGGGAAGACAGCATTCGTGAGCTGGCATCCACATTCATTAAAAAAGATTTTGGAGAATTCCCATTGGCCGGTCATTCGAACTTGCACGTGGCTACGATGACCAAATACCACGATGATTTCGACGCGCCAATAGCATTCCCCGCCGAAGACGTAGTGAAGCCGTTGGGCAAGGTGATCTCGGATGCCGGAAAAACGCAATTGCGCATTGCCGAAAGCTACAAATACGCGCACGTTACTTATTTCTTTAACGGACACGTTGAGGAGCCGTTCAAGAACGAATACCGCGTACTCATCCCTTCCCAAAAAAGTGCGCATCCGGACGAACATCCGGAATTAATGGCTGCGGCGATAACCGATCGCGCAGTTGAAGCGGTGAACGA